>CAZWUB010000004.1:62300-67805 GCA_964637415.1 uncultured Rikenellaceae bacterium | reverse complement strand
AATTTATTGCATACCTTACCTGCAAAGGACAAGGCGTATCGGTAGAAATTCCTGAAGATGCCGAATCCTGGTTGTCAATTTCCTCCATCCAATCGGCAGGAACGTCTGCTGTTGTGAAATTCAAAGCCGCTGCCAATACAGGCGGAGACCGCGAAACCACAATCACATTCCATACCACTGACGGGACTAAAGACTATACTTCACAAACAAAACTTACCCAAAAAGGAGCGATTGTGAATGCAACTATTGCCCAGTTTCTTGCGGCTGAAGTCGGCAGTACACTATATCGTTTGAAAGGTGTTATTACCAGTATTGCCGATGCTACAACCGGCAAATTAAACATGAGAGATTTCTCCGGTGAGGTATATGTTTATAAAATTGTTGATTTTGCCACAAGTGGTCTGAAAGTAGGTGACATTATTACAATTGTCGGAACACGAGCTGCATATAATGAATCTCCACAAGTAAGCGGTGCAGTTCTGGAAAGCTTCATTCCTGTAACAGCGGCAACCATTGAAGAGGTGCTGAGTAAACCTGACAATGACAATACATACTTTATGGTAACCGGCGAAATTACATCGATTGTTCATCAGGATTATGGTAGACTTAATTTGAAAGAAGGCGACAGTGAAATCTACGTGTATGGCTGTTCTCCGGGTTATGGTGCAACTGGCGACGATAGAAATGGCCTCTTAACTGACAAAGGCATTGTAGTTGGTGATATGCTAACAGTAATTGCGACAAAAAGTTCCTATAACGGAACAAGTCAACTTAAGAATAGTTTTTATTTCAGCCACCAAAGTGTGAAGTAAGTAATACGAGACTTTGTACCATAAGTAATGTGGCACGCAGCATTAGTTGCGTGAGAGATAATAAAAGGGGCTGCCTCAAAGCGAGGCAGCTTTCTTTTTTATCAGCGTGATGAAATGGTGGAACATTTTAAAATAGGTGTATTGGATGATGTTAAAGAATATAGGTATGTAGGTGATGTAGTTGGGGAAATGTTCACCCTGGGTTAACAGGCTTGATTTCCGCTTTGTTCAGGATTTTTCCATAAAAGCAGGAAACACACGAAATACCCTGCAACTGAGCATCGACCTGCTTAATGCAGGGAACCTGCTGAATTCAGAATGGGGAGTTTACAAAAACATGAATGTTAGCAACAATGGTGCAATCCTTAAGTATGAAGGACTTGATGAAGGCAATGTTCCAACATACTCGATGGTTAAGGTTGGCGGTTCTTACCCGACAGAAACCTATTCTCCTTATCTGAGTATCTATCAGACCTGGGGGCTGCAGATTGGGCTCCGGTATATATTTAACTAAGGTGTAAACTTATAATCACTTTAAAAGGGCGCCTCCTCACGCGCCCTTTTATTTTTAACACAACTTTAACCGGCAGATTTTTAATTACTTCATTATGACAGCCGCTTGAAGATTATGGCCTCCTACAAGTAAATATCACTAAATCAATTAAATGTCTCCCGTTAATAACTATCCCTCATAATGTTAATAAACTTAAAATTTTTATCTTGTTTGGGGATTTTCACTTGCCTAATTTAGCACATACCCGCTTTTGAAGTCGAGCGGGTATTTAATCTCAAAGAAATCAGAGTATAACAGAATTTATAACTAGTATATGGGAGAGTTATTTGTCCAGGGATCAACTATTGTTTCTGAAAAAGTGGAAGAAGAAAAAAAAATGTCTGAATCTCAGAATCAAAATACCGGCAGCGGTAACACAGAACCTGAAAAACAGGGAAGAGAAGTATATTCTCACGATTCTGCCGTTGAGGCAAGTATCGGATATTTCAGGGGTGATGAGCTTGCCGCCAGGGTATGGGCAAATAAGTATGCTTTAAAGGATTCATTCGGTAATCTCTATGAAAAAACACCCGATGACATGCACCGCAGACTTGCGGCTGAGATCCACCGTATTGAAAAGAAATATAAGAATCCCCTGCCTGAAGAGCTTATTTATAATGTACTTAAGGATTTTAAATATATCGTACCCCAGGGCGGGCCAATGACAGGGATTGGAAATGATTACCAGATTGCTTCCCTGTCCAACTGTTTTGTAATCGGCAATGACGGATCTTCCGATTCCTATGGCGGTATAATGAAGATCGACCAGGAACAGGTGCAGCTTATGAAGAGACGGGGAGGCGTGGGGCATGACCTGTCACATATCCGTCCAAAGGGAACACCCGTGCTGAACAGCGCTTTAACATCAACAGGTGTCGTCCCGTTCATGGAGCGTTATTCAAATTCAACACGCGAAGTGGCACAGGACGGTAGAAGGGGTGCACTCATGCTTTCTATATCAATCAAGCACCCGGATTCGGGAAAATTCATCGATGCAAAGATGGAAAGCGGGAAAGTGACAGGTGCAAATGTTTCAGTCAAGATCACAGATGATTTCATGGAGGCAGTAGAAAATAAAACGGCCTTCCGTCAGCAGTATCCCATAAGTTCGGATAACCCGAAATTTGTTAATGATGTGGATGCACTTCAGCTCTGGAATAAGATAATCCACAATGCCTGGAAATCTGCCGAACCGGGCGTCCTTTTCTGGGATACTATAATAAGGGAAAGTGTTCCCGACTGTTACAGTGATCTCGGCTATGCAACCGTCTCAACAAATCCATGTGGTGAAATCCCGCTCTGCCCTTATGACAGCTGCAGGCTTCTTGCAATCAATCTCTACAGCTATGTGAAAAATCCTTTCACAAAAGATGCAGAGTTCGATTTTGAATTATACAAGGAACATGTTGGCCTGGCACAGAGAATGATGGATGATATAATCGACCTGGAACTTGAGAAGATTGATGCAATCCTCGGAAAGATAAATGCCGATCCTGAACCTGATGAACTGAAAAGAGTTGAACGCAATCTCTGGAGGAATATCAGAAAAAAATCCGAAGAGGGAAGGCGGACAGGAATAGGTATAACAGCAGAGGGTGATATGCTTGCAGCTCTAGGATTGAGATATGGAACCAATGAAGCAACTGATTTCTCTGTCGAAGTTCATAAAACACTGGCACTGGAAGCCTATAAATCATCTACTTACCTGGCAAAGGAAAGAGGTCCGTTTGAAATATATAATTCCGACAGGGAAAAAGACAATCCATTTATCCAGAGGCTAAAGGCAGCCGATCCGGTATTATATAATAATATGGTGAAGTTTGGCAGAAGGAATATCGCTCTTCTGACAATTGCACCCACAGGTACCACAAGCCTTATGACACAGACCACCTCGGGAATCGAACCGATCTTTTCGGTCTTTTATAAGAGAAGAAGAAAAGTGAATCCAAACGACCTTGGTACTAAGGTTACTTTTAAGGATGAGGTGGGAGATTCGTGGGAAGAGTTCAATGTTTTTCATCATAAATTTGTCGACTGGCTGAAGATAAATGGCTACGATCCGGATGAGCTTACAAGGATGAACGATGCGGAAATTGAAGCAATAATCAGAAAATCACCATATTATAAAGCTACTGCAAACGATGTCGACTGGGTTGCAAAGGTTAAAATGCAGGGTGCTATACAGAAGTGGGTCGATCATTCAATAAGCGTTACAATTAACCTTCCTGCTGATGCAAAGGAGGATCTGGTGAGCAATTTATATCTGACGGCCTGGAAATCCGGATGTAAGGGTGCTACAGTATATCGCGACGGATCAAGGACCGGTGTTCTTGTCAGCGGCAAACCCGAATCGAGGAACGAAAGGCCGAAACGCCCGAAAGTACTTGACTGCGATGTTATCAGGTTCAATATTAATGAAGAAAAGTGGGTCGCCTTTGTCGGCCTTAAAGACAATAAGCCTTATGAGATCTTCACAGGTATTGCTGATGAAGAGATATTCCCTATTCCGAAAAGCATAGTAAAAGGCCAGATCATTAAAAATAAGTCGGAAGAAGGGAAGACCCGTTACGATTTCCAGTATACCGATAAATATGGTTATAAAAAGACTATGGGAGGCTTATCCCATATGTTCAAACCGGAATTCTGGAATTATGCAAAGCTCATATCCGGAGTGCTCAGGCATGAGATGCCCATTGCAGATGTGGTAAACCTCGTTCAGTCGCTCAAGCTTGACAGTGAATCCATCAATAACTGGAAGAATGGTGTGGAGAGAGCATTGAAGAAATATATCCCCAATGGCACGAGAGCAAAAGGAAAATGCACTGAATGTCATTCTGAGAACCTGGTCTATGAAGAAGGCTGTCTTATCTGCAAGGATTGCGGCTCATCAAAATGCGGGTAAACTATTTCAGAACACCAAGCTCTTTTCCGACCTTTTCAAATGCCTTTACAGCTTTGTCAAGATGTTCTTTTTCGTGAGCAGCAGATAGTTGTACACGTATACGAGCTTCTCCTTTGGGGACAACCGGAAAATAGAATCCGATAACATAAATGCCCTCCTCAAGTAGCTTTGAGGCAAATTCCTGTGATAACTTTGCATCATAAAGCATTACTGCACAGATGGCCGACTTTGTTGGTTTAATATCGAATCCGAGATTTGTCATCCGGCTTATGAAATATTCAGCATTCCTGTGAAGCTTATCCTGAAGCTCATTGGTTTCTGTCATCATTTCAACCATCTTTATTCCCGCAGCTGTCACAAGCGGAGGTATTGAATTTGAAAAAAGATATGGTCTTGATCTCTGGCGAAGCAACTCGATTATTTCTTTCCTACCGGTTGTAAAACCTCCTATTGCTCCTCCGAAAGCTTTACCCAGAGTACCTGTTATAATGTCAATCTGTCCCATTACTCCATGAAGTTCTGTAACTCCTCTTCCTGTTTCGCCCACCACACCCGCGGAATGGGATTCATCTACCATCACCATGGCATTATATAGTTCTGCAAGTTCCGTAATTCTCCTTAACGGGGCTACATTTCCGTCCATCGAAAAAACACCATCTGTGACTATCAGCCTGAATCTTTGAGCCTGTGCAAGCTTGAGCTGTTTTTCAAGATCGGCCATATCGGCATTGGCATAACGGTACCTTTGTGCTTTACAGAGACGTACGCCGTCAATTATTGAAGCGTGGTTAAGGGCATCAGAAATAATTGCATCCTCTTCCGTCAGGAGAGGTTCAAATACCCCTCCGTTTGCATCGAAACATGCTGCATAAAGAATTGTATCTTCAGTTCTGAAAAATCTTGAGATCTTCCTTTCAAGCTCCTTATGAAGATCCGTTGTCCCGCATATAAACCTCACCGACGACATTCCGTAACCATGACTGTCGAGAGCTGTTTTTGCAGCTTCGATAAGCTTTGGATTATTTGACAGGCCGAGGTAATTATTTGCACAGAAGTTCAGTACTTTCTGGCCTGTCTCAAGCTCTATTTCCGCTCCCTGCGGGGATACAATTATCCTTTCATTCTTGTAAAGCCCGGCTTCCTTTATCTCATTGATAATTCCGGTGATGTGTTTTTGATATTCTGTATACATATTTTCTATTCTTAATCCTTCGTGCTCTTTGAGTAACCTTTGTGCT
>CAZWUB010000004.1:49130-62200 GCA_964637415.1 uncultured Rikenellaceae bacterium | reverse complement strand
AAGAGCACAAAGTTCAGCACAAAGAGCACTAAGGGTGTTATTTTTACCTTTCAGTCCCAGTTGAGGATCACTTTTCCGCAGTTGCCTTCTTCCATTATGTCGAAGCCCTTCTGGAAGTCATCAATATGGAACCTGTGGGTTATTACCGGATCCAGGTTAATTCCCCCGATTATCATCTGTTCCATCTTATACCAGGTTTCCCACATTTCCCTTCCGTAAATACCCTTCAGGGTTATTGCCTTGAAGATTATCTCGTTCCATGGGATTTCAAAATTTGAAGGCAGAAGTCCGAGCAGTGAAATGCTTGATCCGTTGTACATATTTGATATCATTTCAATGAAAGCCTTTGGCGAACCGGACATCTCAAGGCCTACATCAAATCCTCTCATTCCCAGCTGCTTTACAGCATCGGATATTTTTTCTCCCCTCGATGGATTCAAAGTAAGTGTAGCACCCATCTTTTTTGCTATTTCAAGCCTGAAATCACTCAGGTCGCTTGCAACGATGAATCTGGCACCGGCGTATTTTGCTATTGCTACCGCCATGCTTCCAATGAGTCCTGCTCCGGTTACAAGCACATCTTCTCCCAGAAGCGGGAAAGACAGCGCCGTATGGGTTGCATTTCCGAAAGGATCCATAATAGCTGCCCAGTCGTCGGGGATGCGATGATCCAGGAGAACTATATTTGATGCAGGTATTTTAACATATTCTGCAAATGATCCGTCGATATGAACACCTATGCCGACAGAGTTTTCGCAGACATGTTCTTTACCACGGCGGCAGTTACGGCAGTGGCCGCAGGCAAGATGTCCTTCCCCTGTTACCCTGTCACCGATCCTGAGATTGGTGACACCGGCTCCCATTTTTTCAATATGGCCCATATATTCATGGCCGATAATCATGGGAGTTTTTATTGTTTTCTTCGACCATTCATCCCAAAGGTAAATATGAAGATCAGTGCCGCAGATTGCAGATTTTTTTACTTTTACTATAACATCATTAAGTCCGGGGTCGGGTACCGGCATTTCCTGCATCCATAACCCTCTTTCGGGAAGGGCTTTTACCAGTGCTTTCATTTTTTTCATAATTCCTTAAAATTGAGCTAAACGAACTTAATCAGGTTTTCAAAGGTAATGTAAATATGAAGGATTTTTCCTGATTTATCGCATGTACTCTGTTGTAAAAAAGTTTACTCTGTTAATTCAATAATGTTCATAATTTCCTGTATTTCTTTGTGTCCTTTGTGTAATCCTTAGTTCACACGAAGGACACAAAGGTTATGAATAATTAAAGTTACCTATCTTTGTATGTTTATACAGAATTTTTCAGTTATGGATGTACGAGTCAGGTTTGCACCCAGTCCTACAGGCCCTCTTCATATCGGGGGAGTAAGGACGGCACTTTATAATTACCTTTTTGCCCGGAAGAACAATGGTACTTTTATTCTCAGGATCGAGGATACCGATCAGTCAAGGCTGGTCCCCGGTGCTGAAGATTATATAATTGAATCCCTCAAATGGTGTGGGATAACTGTTGATGAAGGGATATCTGAAGGCGGAGCTTACGGGCCATACAGGCAGAGCGACAGAAAAGATATTTTCGGAGAGTATGCTGATATACTCATCAGTAAAGGCGATGCTTATTATGCATTTGATACTGCGGAAGATCTCGAAAAATTACGGCTGTCTTCTGAAAAAGAAGGGAAGACATTTATTTACAATTCAGCAGTCAGGGCTGACATGAAAAACTCACTTTCGTTACCTGAAGCTGAATGGAAAGGTATGAAAGAAGGCGGTCATCCCTATGTTATCCGTTATAAGATGCCATTGAATGAGGAAATTCATTTTGATGATATAATAAGAGGGCATATCGTAGTGAATTCTGACACTCTCGATGATAAAGTCCTTTTCAAGTCGGACGGGATGCCTACATATCATCTTGCAAATATTGTTGATGATCATCTGATGATGATAACTCATGTTATAAGGGGGGAGGAATGGCTGCCATCCCTTCCTCTTCATATTATGCTTTATCGCTCATTCGGATGGGAAGCCCCTTTATTTGCACATTTACCCCTTCTGCTTAAACCTGATGGTAAAGGAAAGCTCAGCAAGCGTGACGGCGATAAGATGGGGTTCCCTGTGTTCCCCGTCTTCTGGCCTTATGGAGAGACGGCAAAAGGATACCGTGAGGAAGGATATTACCCTGAAGCCTTTGTAAATATGCTGGCCCTTCTGGGCTGGAATCCAGGAACTGAACAGGAGATTTTCAGTATGGAAGAGCTGATCGATTCTTTTTCGATCGAAAAAGTACATAAATCCGGTTCCCGGTTTGATCCGGAAAAGGCCAGATGGTTCAATCATCAGTATCTTCAGAAAAAGAGCAATCAGGAAGTTTCAATGGAATTCAGGGAGATACTCAGGGCAAAAGGCATTCATCATGATATGGTTGACCTAGAAAAACTTGTCGGACTGGTGAAAGAGAGGGTCAGCTTTGTAAAAGAGCTTTGGAACGAAACAGATTTCTTCTTCAGAAGTCCGGAAACATATGATCAGGACGTGATAAAGAAAAGATGGACTATTGATACTCCGCAGAAAATGATTGAACTGAGCTCTGTACTTGAGAACGTCAATGAATTTACCGCGGAAAATACCGAAAGGGCGGTGAAATCGTGGATTGAAGAAAAAGGGTATAACACCGGGGCTGTAATGAATGCTTTCAGACTGTTGGTGGTGGGTACATCACGTGGTCCGCATATGTTTGATGTTATCTCATGGATTGGCAGGCAGGAGACACTGACGCGAATCAGCAAAGGACTTGATGCTATCGGAAAAAAGGCAGAATGAATCTCCCGGGTCCCGACGATTATATTGATATTCATAACCATGATGAAGCCGTATCAGGTCCAGGTATCTTTACTGTGTTGAGCCTGATGGCACACGAACCGGTACGGCCTGAAAATATTACTTCAGTCGCTTTTACTTTCGGAATACACCCCTGGTTCCTCACAGAATCATCCTATAAGCAACAGATTGCGGCAGTTGCTGAGACGGCAGGCAGCTCCTCAGTGCTGGCAATAGGCGAGGCCGGATTTGACAGGTTAAGAGGTCCGTCGCCAGATCTTCAGCGGATTGCATTTGAGGAACAGGTTACAATTGCAGGGGAACATAACAAACCTGTTGTAATACATTGTGTGAAGGCCTGGGAAGAGCTTTTCCGGGCTCATAAGCGGCTGAAACCTTCTTTGCCATGGCTGGTACATGGTTTCAGGGGGAACAGGGATCTTGCTGCTCAGCTGATTTCAAAAAATATGTTCCTCTCATTCTGGTTCAGTTTTATTATCAGGCCCGAAGCTGCCGGATTGATTAAAAGCCTGCCTGCTGAAAGGATATTTCTTGAAACTGATGGCTCGGGGGTTGATATAAAGGATATTTATTCAAAAGTGTCGGCCGATCTTGACATGACTGTTGAAAAGTTGAAGGGGATTATTTATAATAATTTTAATGGATTTTTCAATATAAAAAGATATTAACCACGGAGTTGTGTGAAGAATTTACCCCCCAACCCCCCTGAAGGGGGGCTTCCGGGAAACCCGGCGCAACTCCGTGGTAAAAGTTGTTAAAATTAAGCTATTATGGTTTATAACTGGCTTGAGCGGACTGAAATGCTTATAGGCGAAGAGGCTCTGAAGAAGCTAAAATCTTCCAGGGTACTTGTTGTTGGTCTGGGAGGTGTGGGCGCTTATGCCGCCGAGATGATCTGTCGTGCAGGAACCGGATCAATGACAATAATTGACGGAGACAATATACATACTTCAAATATAAACCGTCAGCTGCTTGCACTCAACAGCACCCTTGGAATAAAAAAAACTGAATTGATGGCTTCAAGGCTGCTGGACATAAATCCGGATCTGAAGCTTAATGTAATAAGTGAATACATCAGGGGCGACCGTCTGCCTGAGATACTTGAAGAAAAGTATGATTATGTTGTTGATGCGATTGATACACTAACTCCAAAGATCTTCCTGATCTGGCATGCACTTGAAAGGAAGTATAAATTAGTCAGTTCAATGGGATCAGGTGGTAAAACTGATCCTGCAAAGATAAGGATTACTGATATTTCAGAAACCACTGACTGCAACCTGGCCCGTATTCTCAGAAAAAGACTTCACAGGCTGGGGGTGAGAGAAGGTTTCAGAGCTGTATGGTCGTCAGAGACAACCGATAAGTCAAAAATTATACCGGTAGAAGGGGAGCAGAATAAAAAGTCTGTTGTCGGAACCGTGTCATATATGCCGGCTGTCTTCGGAATAGCATGCGCTTCAGTTGTGATCCGCGACCTTACCGGGATCTTATTCTAGGGAATCATTACCATTAGTCTTCCTGAACAGAAAATATGCAGGCACACCCAGGGCCACGGTCAGAAGTGCGACAGATGATTCGACAGGTCTTTCAAGAAATGCAAGCACGAGTATAAGTACTCCCGAGCCAATGTAAATTATCTGTGTATACGGGAAGCCTTTTAAACGAAAAGCATCAGGTTTTTGCTTTCTTAGTTTCCATATACCAATAACGGCCATCAAAGGGAAAATTCCCAGTGCGAATCCCATATAGGTCAGAACCTGCTCAAAGGTACCTGAAAATGCAAGTATTACAGCTATAAGACATTGAAAGAGGATCGAATTTGACGGCACGTTGAATTTTTTATGAATTCTGGCAGCCGATTTGAAAAATAGTCCGTCTTTTGCCATCGAATAGTATACCCTGGGGCCGATTATTATAAATGCACTGAGGGAAGAGAAGAGAGCAAATGCAATCAGAAGGGAAACGAGTATTTCTGCCGGTATTCCAAAAAGGTTCCTCATTGCCAGTCCGCCGACTGAGATGACATCTTTCATTTCATCCGGTTTAATGCTGTAAACATAGAGGACATTGATTGCGAGATAAAGAATTATCACTATGCCTGTTCCGAAAATCAGGGAACGCGGCAGCGTCTTTGACGGATTTTTTATCTCAGCGCCCAGATAGGTAGATGCATTCCATCCGCTGTATGCAAACATGATCCACATCAGCGAAAGACCTATTGTTTTGAAACCTGAGAGCCCTGAAAGTGCTTTATCGCCGTCTTTGAAATTACTGAAATCCCCATTGCCTGATCCGAATCCGGCAACAAGAAGAACAATAATAAGCAAGACTTTGAGCAGGGTAAGGATATTCTGAATTTTTGCGCCGTATTTTATCCCCCTGTAATGTATGAAAGTAAATATCAGTATTACACTTACTGCAAGCAGTTTTTTTGTCATTGCCGGACCCATAATTCCTGCATTTTCGAGCCACACCGGAAAGCCAGGTACCGCTCTCGAAAAATACTCGCTGAACCCGAGGGCCGATGCTGCAATCGGTGCTGAAAAGCCGACCATAAAAGAGACCCAGCCGCTGAGAAACCCGAAAATCGGGCTGTATAATTTTGAGAGGAAGAGATACTCTCCTCCTGCACCGGGCATGGCAGCGCCCAGCTCACCATATGAAAATGCCCCGCAGAGAGCAATAAAGCCCCCCACCGCCCACAACGCAAGCATCAGTACCGGATCGTGCAGGTCGGTCATCAGAAGTCCTGATGTTGTGAAGATCCCCGCACCGATCATGTTGGCAACAACAATATTTGTAGCAGGGAACAGCCCCAGCTTTCTTTGCAGTTTTTCTTCCGCCATGATCAGTCAGGATTATTTTTCAGATCTTTTATAACTAATTGAAACACCTCCGCCGGCACTGTTAACAGTTGTCTCATAATTCTTCAGACTTTTCACATACTGCAGAAATTCTCCCTGACCTCCGTAACTTCCATATCCGCGACCTCTTTCCGAAACATTATGCGCTGTGAAACAACCACCCACAACAAGCTTAGGGTCTGTATCGATGAAATAATTTTTATACCAGTCCTTATCTGCATCACTGAATACAAAATCAAACGGACCCTTAAGTTCCTTTACAAGCTTATGAGCATCGGCAAGTCTTGCGTCGATATATTCTGATAAACCGGCCTTTTTAAAATTCTCAAGAGCTCTTTTATGTCGCCCTTCATCAATGTCGATCGTAATCAGTTTACCACCTGTCTTACTTAAGGCCCAGGCAATCCAGATCCCTGAATGTCCCGTTGATGTACCAATTTCAAGTGCAGATCTGTATTTGTTCTTAATTATGATATCATGAAGAAGCTGTCCGTCGACTGCCGGAACATTCATGTCATACCACTGCCGGGAATTCTCTGACAGAAAGCGCTTCACTTTTTCATCAAGAACGGGATTTTCTTTTAAAGTCTGGGATGCCACTGATAAAGAATTTAAAAAATAAAAACCCAAAACCAGGCAAAATATCGGCAAATTAATATTTTTCATTTTCTGTTGTCTGATTTATACGTTATTCTCCGGTAATTTGACAGCTAAATATAATTGTTTATTCCTGACAGGTATTGAGAAGATGATTAATAATATTTTATTTAATATCTTTTAACTTTATCTTTTATAAATCATATCCTTTGTTAATCCTTTATGTAGTTATTACCAAGGAACACAAAGGAATTCAATAAATTAAGTATATTTGAATTAAACAGGTTATATCCAATTTGTTAAGTACAATCAGAAGAAATGAGAACTTCAGGCTCTTTTGTAAAGAAGCAGGATCCTCTGGTCTGGGCCCTGGCGATCTTCAGCGTTATAATTCACCTTCTTTTTAATTGTAATCTCGAATACCATCGTGATGAGCTGCTTTATTTTTCGCTCGGGCAACATCCCGATTTCGGATTTGCCAGCGTTCCGCCATTGATAGGATGGATTGCCTGGATCATGCAGAAGATCTTCGGATACTCTCTTTTTGCCGTGAGGCTTTTCCCTGCGTTAATGAGCGGTATAATTGTTCTGATTGTCGCAGATATGGCAAAAGAGCTGGGAGGGAAGAGATTTGCCTCATTACTGGCAGGCACTGGTATGATAATTTCAATTTTCGGGTTAAGGACTTTTTCTCTTTTTCAACCCGTTCACCTCGACCTTCTTTTCTGGACACTGACATTCTTTCTCGTGATCAAATATATAAATTCAGAAGACCCCCGGTATTTTATCTGGTTCGGAATTATGGCCGGACTTGCTTTACTCAATAAATACCTCATCGGATTATTGTTTATGATCCTTCTTGTGATTATTCTTTTTACACGACACAGAAACATATTTGGCAAAAGAATGTTCTGGATCGGAATGGCAGCCGGTTTTGTCGTTTTCCTGCCAAATATTATCTGGCAGTTAGTGCATGGTTTGCCGGTGATCAATCATCTCTCAGAGCTTGCAGAGACCCAGCTGGTTTATGTTGACAGGAAAGCTTTTCTCGTTGAACAGATAATTATGCCGGGGGCAGCATCCATTCTGACAGTCGCCGGGATACTGTATTTACTTATAAGCCGGAATAAGAAACATTACAGATTTTCAGGCATTGTGGTACTGGCTGTAATAGGCTTATTAATGTTGATGAAGGGTAAGAGTTATTATACGATAGGCGTTTTCCCTTTCTTAATTTCAGCAGGGGCAGTTTTTTATGATTCCATTCTGAAGCTTTGGTATACAAAGCTTATACTGGTCTCTTTTCTGATCATTGCTACGATACCTTTAATTCCTTTCGGTTTGCAGGTATATAAACCAGAAGGATTGATAACATACTTTGACACAGTTGAACACAAGTATGGGTTTGAATTCGGAAGGAAGTTTGAAGACGGTACTAAGCATTCACTGCCACAGGATTATGCAGATATGCTTGGATGGGAGGAGCTGACAAAGGTTGCTGCCGAAGCATGGGGAATGATCCCTGATAAGAAGGCAGCTTTTATTTATTGTGAAAATTACGGACAGGCAGGTGCAATAACAATAATCGGGAAGAAATACGGACTTCCGGAAGCAATCTCTTTTAATGAAAGCTTCATGTACTGGATCCCCTCAGAGTTTGATCCGGATATCACTGCTGCAGTTTATATTAACAATGAATTGGGAGAGGATATCGGACTGGTTTTTAATAAAATCACAAAAGTGGGAAGTATTACTAACCGCGATGCCCGCGAATTTGGCACAACAGTATATTTATGTGAGCAACCTGCCGGCAGTTTTAACAGTTTCTGGAAGGAGAGAACTGAACAAATGCATTGATTACAGGTTATACAATAAATGATAAATTATAAAAATATTATTTATTTTTGCCGGCGGTCCGGAAATAATAAAAATTAGGATATGAGTTATTCAGATTTTATAACGAACAGTGGAAGGAGGATCTGTATTGATTATTATATTCATCTTGTTCAGGCTTCCAGAATTGATGGTAAAATAAGTAAGGAAGAACTGGATATGCTTCATCGTAAAGGGAAGTATTTCGGACTTACCGATCCGGAGATAGATAAAATAATCAATTCCGAGAAAGATCATCATTATACTCCGCGGTATAGTCTGCAGGGGAAATTTGATGATCTGTACAGCATTTCGCAGATTATTATGGCCGACGGACATATGAGTGAAGCAGAAAGAAAACTTCTTAAGAAAATGTCTATTGAATCAGGATTCGAAGATTCAAAGCTTGATGGTATTGTTGAAATCCTTGTAAATGGGTTTAAGGAAAATATTGATGACGAAGTGCTGTTCAATAAATTCAGGAAGCATATTCTTAGTTGATAATCACAATTAGCAGAGTTATATAAGCATTACCAAAGACGAAGCCGGGATGAACCCGGCTTCAATGATTTCCTGCCAGGGCTGACAGGATGACTCAGTTTACCTCTGAGCCAATAACCAACAATAATGTAAAATTAGTTTTTGACTACCTCTAAATCCACCACAGATGTTACAAAAACTTTACCTATTGTTACATTTTTGCTGTTTTCCGGATAATAAGCACCTCATTTAGCCAAGATCAGATATTTTTTTCAGGAGGGTGCTGTCTATAATAGTTATTTCCCTTCCGTCAATCCTGACTATACCTTCTTTACGAAGTTCTGTAAGGAGGCGTACAGTATTCTCCTCAGAAATGGCCGACATTTCACCAAGTTCTTTTCTGGTTACAGGTAAAGTAAATTTGCCGGTCCCGTAGAAACCGGAAAGATATAGCAGGCTTTCAGCTATCCTTCCTCTTATATTCTTCTGATTCAGGCAAATTATTTTCTTCATTATCAGTGCAACTGATTTCCCGAATGCCTTGTTAAGCTTAAGCAGAACTTCATGGTTCCCGAGATATAATTGTTTTAGAAAACTGAGATCCACCATGCATACCTTTGAATCTTCAATGGCAGTGACAGAATAGGTATAGTGAATGCTCTCGAAGAATGATAAAAGTCCGATATATGCAGGAGGTTTCATCAGGTAAAGAATGATGTTGTGCCCGTTAATGCCTTCAATGAATAGTTTTGCACTTCCCTCAACCAGATAAATTGCATGGCTCACATTATCTCCCTGTTTGCAGATCTTTTCATGCTTTCTGAATTGTGCCTGAATTATATCTGCTTCTGAAAAAGATCGCCCTGTTAATAATATTGCCTCATGAATGTCGCATTTATACCTGCATGTTTCACAAGAAAATTTTCTGGACAGTTTCATAAAATGGAATTTAAGTCAGGATTATTTTGTTAACCAACGGACTTTGCAAGAAAGGATTACGGTGTAAAATATTCTCATTGTCTATCAATAAACAAACAAATATAGTTGATTGTAATGGTTGATACAAATCAATGATATACTGCAAGAAATTTAAGTAATCACCTTAATGCAAAATCCTTATTTTAGCTAACCTCAATTAATTAAATATAACCCTTAAAATCTATGGAGCCAACTGACCACTACAATTTCAGTATTTTCAAACCCCGTAATTTACATGGGATAAAGAACAGAAATATTATTCTTACAATATTGCTGATTTGGGCAACTGCTGTTTTCGGATTTCAATTCCTTTTAAGGGTGATTGAGAAGCCAACCCCCGAAAAGGCGCTTACAATGTTTGAATCAGTCTGGCCGGCCGTTCTTTCGGGAACTCCCGGTGCGGGTGATAGTGGAATTTTATTGCATTCAATAATTCTTGTAAAGGGTAAAAATATTGTGAAGCCTGAAGATCAGGTAATCCTCTCAGATGCAATAAACACTCTTTTTTATATGGGAGTGCCGGATAGCATTAAGACCAGCATAACAAAGCAGACTTCAGGTCTGAAGGAATTGAAAAATCGTCTTCCGGCTCTTAAGGATCAGGAATACCTCGAAGTAAGCGCACTCATAAGGGAAGAGGCCGGATCGCTGCGCAAAACAGCTTCACCGTTTGTTGGTTTTTATGAGGACAGTAATGAAGCTGTGATACTTTCGAGCAGTCTTCAGGATGCATATAATGAATCGCTCTCCGGTGATGTCATAAACAAATTACCTGGAATTATGAAATTTTATCTTACACATAACCAGTCATGGCTCACTGATGTAAAATTTCTGGGTTTCCCGTTTCATTATTTTTATACTGCTGTCTTTCTTCTGATTTTGTTCATAATACTTTGTATAGTCTATAATAAACTGATAGAGGCTAAATTAGAAAAAGACGGGATTGTCGAATAAGTGAAATACAAAAATAAAATGAAAAAGTTAATCTTCTCAATAATATTAGTTCTGTTCAATATCATCCCCTCAAATGCTGAAAGTCTGACACAGCTTGAGGGTAGTTTTAAGACGGGGCCGGCAATAATTTTAATAGCAATACTTGTAACTTTCGTGCTGGTGGGAATATTTTTCAGGGCAAAAGATCCTGCTGATTATTATGCAGCCGGAAGAAAGATCTCAAAAATTGGTTCCGGTATGGCCATAGCATCAAACTGGATGAGTGCAGCATCTGTTCTAGGTATGGCAGGAATGATGTATGGATTTGGGTATAACGGACTGGCTTATGTAGTTGGCTGGACAGGCGGCTATGTGTTACTTCTGATCCTGATGGCCGCACAGATAAGAAAATACGGGAAATATACAGCCCCTGATTTCATAGGAGACCGCTATTATTCACAGAACCTGAGAATAGTAAGTGCTATTTTTACAATACTTATATCTTTTGCATATTGTGTAGGTCAGTTCGGGGGCATAGGATTGATGTTTAAATGGATACTGGGGTTGGAGTATGCTTGGGCTGTAATAATAGGATCTTCGGTTGTTTTACTCTATACTCTCATTTCCGGGATGATAGGAGCTACAAAAAATATGCAGGTGCAATATGTAATAATAGTAATCTCTTTTATAATACCAACATTCATACTTACCTATAAATTTGATTATTTCTGGTTATTGCCTCAGATAGGTTATGGAGCTGCTGTTACTGATATTGTTCAGGGAATTCCTGCGCCGAATATTTCAGAAGGCATGGCATTGCTCAATGCATACGGACATGATTTTGCCATCGTTCCGGCTCCGGAGTATGCAATGCCATGGGATCCATCAAGCGGGACCACTTTTTTCCAGTGGATTGCCATTTGTTTTTCTCTTATGGTAGGTACGGCAGGGTTGCCTCATGTGATCCAGCGTTTTTATGTTGTTCCAAAAGTTACTGATGCAAGATGGTCAGTTGTATGGGGACTGTTTTTCATTTGTCTGGTTTACTGGACAGCACCTGCTTACTCGGCATTCGGGAAGCTTCTTTCTTCCAATCCCGATGTGGGAGTTCTTGCAAAAGACGCAATAGTGGTTTATACGGCACAGCTTGGGGGAGTAAATGGGCTTATTGTAGGATTGCTGGCAGCAGGGGCCATTTCGGCTGCATTTTCGACAGTATCCGGACTTCTGGTTGCAGGGGCTTCAGCATTTTCGCATGACCTGTACGTAAGGGTGATAAATCCTGCTTCCACACCCAGAAGACAACTTGCTGTGGCAAGAATAGGAACAATTATTATGGGACTGGCTGTTACAATTGTCGCGCTTCTGAAACTCGGACTGATCGCCCAGCTGGTTTCAGTTGCATTTTCAATGGCAGCATGTACAATTTTCCCTCTGTTCCTGCTTGGTATATGGTGGAGCGGTTCAAACCGGGCAGGAGCAAAAGCAGGACTTATTGCAGGAACAATCGTTACAACAATTTCAATTACATATTTTATCGTGGGGTTGAGCGGTGGTTCTCTTCCGGGGCAGGCCTTTATTTCATACTGGTTGAATGTGTGGTATTTTGCATGGATAGGTGCACCTCTTGCCATAGTAGTGAATATTATAGTATCGCTGCTGACAGCTCCGACACCATTGGAAATCAAAAAGTTTCTTGCTGAACAGGTTCATAATTAATGGAATTCAGGAATATTTTTAAGATTGGACGGGGGACAAAAACTATCCTTCTGATTACATTATCAGTTTCAGTATCTGCTTTGATCTTTGCATTTTTTTACTACAGAAGCATCAACAGATCAGAGGATCCAAGGATATTAAAAGCCCGTGAATTTCTTATTTCATATGATAAGGTTTCAGGGAATTCAGACATCTCTGTAACATTTCCGCTTCTCGATTCAGCTTACAGGATTTTCAAATCCCTACCCGATTATGGATCTTCCTTCGAACCAGGGGTGATATATAATAATAAATGCAGCAGCCTTCTGCTTAAATCAATTTATGACACTACTGTTATAGCAGCAGAAAAGGAAATGCTGCTGAGCCTTTCACTGAGATACTGCGACAGCAGCATAGCTGTTTATAACAAATGGATTGATGAATGGATAAAGCTCACTCCCGATGAAATAGGGGAAAGGTTAAAGCTTTCCATGAACAGGGGAGATCCTGCTTTTGAAGGATTTGATTTTGAAAAGATCTTCAAAAGACGTCTGAAAAACATTCTCCAGGCGCAAACCGAAACACCCAGACGGCTGTCGGTAAGCCTGACAAATAAGGGTACGATCTATCGTCACATGATGATGCCCGATTCATCATTGGTGTTATATAAAAAGGCTTTATCACTATGGAAAGAAAACAGGACTGCAAAAAGTAATCTGAGCGTATTGTACGGAGGCGATCCGGTGAAACCATCAATTATTGAATCGCTTTTCCCGCCCGATAA
>CAZWUB010000004.1:2433-49030 GCA_964637415.1 uncultured Rikenellaceae bacterium | reverse complement strand
GGACTCCGTGAGGGCCATTTCTATCTTTACCCGGATAATAATCTTTATGATATTGCAGGGAATGATATAAATGATAATCCTTCATTTCATATGCTGAGCATACAAAGCAGGATAAAGGGTGATATTACAGGTCCTGATGCTTTCGGAGCAAAAACAACAGGATTAATTGAGGCAGAGTTCTTTGGTACAAGTGAAAGCGATTTAAACGGATTCAGATTAAGGCATGCTTATGTTAAACTCGACTGGGAGAGTACATCGATCCTGACAGGTCAGTTCTGGCATCCGATGTTCCCTGCGGAGAGCTTTCCGGGGACAATAAGCTTTAATACCGGAGCTCCTTTCACCCCATTCAGCAGGAATCCTCAGATAAGGATCACTCAGAAGGCAGGTGAGATCAGTTTTATATTAACCGCCTGGGCTCAGCGTGATTTTACATCTCCGGGACCTGACGGTAACAGTAACAAATATTTAAGGAACAGCGGATTGCCCGGATTTGATTTACAGCTTCGTATCCCTGCCGGTGATGCTGTTACAGGATGGGCCGGTATTGATTATAAAAGAGTACGTCCGGAATTGAAAACATCTGCAAACGTTGAAACAAATGCCATGATAGGAAGTTTTTCAGCTTATGCAAATTTAAAGATCAAAACCGAACCTCTTAATATCTCATTGATGGGTGTATATGGACAGAATTCATGCGATCTTATGATGATTGGCGGATATGCAGTATCTGAAATAACAAATATTGTCCTTCAGCAGAAGAAATACACCAACCTGAATACCGGGAATATCTGGATGGATATCGGAACCAACGGTAAAAAGATAACGTATGGGTTCTTTACAGGTTACAGCAAGAACCTGGGTTCAGGTGATGAGATAAACGGAACAGTTTATGGCAGAGGGAATAATATTGACCATTTATTCCGCATTTCTCCGCGGATAACTTTTACTGACGGCAAATTCAGTTTTGCCGGAGAGGTCGAGAGTACAACTGCAGCCTATGGTATCCAACAATCAGATGGTAAGGTAAATATCACCGCGAATGTTAACAACCTCAGAGTACTCATAAGTACAATTTACAGGTTTTAAAGTATTTCTGTATAGAAGTCGGTGCCGGCTTTGAGCATAAGGTTATTGATATTTGAAATTGCCTGTCCGGCAAATGATCGGTAATCGTAATCAGTAAACCTGAAGTCAATAATATTATCAGGATCGGTTTCTTTATTTATACATAAAGCCTGGTGAGCAAGTCGTATTGATGAAAGATCTTTCCATGCTTTCAATGTTTCCCTCAGGATCTGATGATCAAGGAAATTTCCTGAATACAGCTCAATTATCCTGTCAGGGGTCGACAACCCTTCAAGTCCGTGTTTCAGGGCATATAAGCGGATAATTCCGGTCAGAGGCATTAATATCTTTTTGATATCTGTTCTGCCTGATGAAAGTAATGCCGGTGAAGGATTAAACTGTTTCCAGGCAAGAGTCATGTGGTGAAAATATATATCACCGGTTATGAGATGTTTGCTGACAAAGCTTCTCAGATCTTCAGCCAGACCCCGATCGCCATGGCAATATCTGAAATCAAAAAAGATGCTTGTCTTCAGTAGTTCCTCAGGCCCCGGCATTTTTGTCCATCTGCTGAAATATTGTTTCCATTTGCTAAGGGGCTGGCACCACTCGGGATTTCCTGCCATATTACCACCCGTACAATTCCTGTACCCTATTTCATTGAGCATATAATTGATTTTAGCCCCGAGTTTGAGAAAATACTCTGAAACTGTTTTTAAACGGTCCTCTCCTACATTTTCGAATATTATTGCATTATCCTGGTCGGTCAGCAGTGTCTGTTCTCTTCTGCCTGCGCTGCCTGTCTGGATGAAAGCAAATCGGCATGGCGCTTGTCCGGTATCTTCGGTGCACAATGAAATTACTCTGCGGCATATTGCATCTGCCACAGAAGACAGGAATATTGAAACAGAATAGGGATCAGCATGTCCGAGTATCATCGAAACGGCCAGTTTACGGCTATCTCCGAACACTTTCCTCAGAGCCTGAGAAGAACCGGCTGTCTCTGTTTCAGCTAAAATAAGATCCGGTACAGTGAAGAAAGAGTTTGATAATTCATTATCAGTGAGAATCCCTTTTATCCTGTTATTCCCATCCGTTACGATAAGACATTTTCCCGGGCTTTTTCTGACAAGGCTGAAAGCTTCCCTGACGGGGGCATCAGCCAGGATAAATGACGGGGGAGAGATCATCATTCTGAATACTTCCGTATCAGTCCTTTCACCGGCCGATAAATGGAATCCGATGCCGGTGGAATCAATAATTCCCATGGGATAGCCATCCCTGTTGGTTACAATAATATGTTTTACATTGTTTTCCTTCATCATTTCAATGCATCTGCTGACCGGAGTATTTTCATGACATTCGACGGGGTGCCCCATTATTGACGATACAGGAGCTTCCATAATATATGATGCACTGAATTTATTCAGGTCGGCAGGCATTGTATTCTGATTTGAAAGAGCTACTGACAGCTCCCCGATTGATCCTTCCAGCCAGATACCCTGTGAATCCGATTCAACGATAACAACATTTATTAAAGCCCGGAACTCTTCGCCGCTTATTCTGCGCAGAAGGACTTCTTTACCAATAATATTTTCATTTGCAGCCAGGGAGGTTCTTATTGATCTGAGTACTGCAGGATCGGTAAAAAATGTATCGATCGGATAGGGCATCAGTTCTTCCATGGTATTGAAGCCAAGAAGTCTTATTGTTGTCTCAGTTGCGTTGAGGAACCTGTTCTTACGTCCTGAGGTTATTCTGAAAAATCCGGTTGATATATCTTTCAGAACTCTCATATCAGGAGAAAATCCGTGAGAGGGAATAAAATCCATGACAGGTCTTGTCACGATAAGTACAGCTTTCTGCTCTCCCATAAGTATACGGGAAAAGTCGGCATGTGATCTTAACAGTTTGCCGTTTTTTGCCTTTAATGTTCCATCAATAAACCATCTGGAATTCAGATCTTCATAAAGAATTTCCGGGTCATGAAATTCGTTTGTGACTGCAGAGTCGAAAATTTCCTTTAATGACATACTCTCTATCTCTTCTCCGGAATATTCCAGCCATGAGAGGAGGGTTTTATTTGCCTGAATTCCCTGTGCCGACCATATTAATACACCTTCCGAAGCAGCTTCTGCCAGGGTACGGTATAATTCTTTTGATTTGCGCAGTTCTTCTTCCGCCAGACTGCGTTTAAGTTCAATCCTGTGACTTTGCCGTGATATTGTTAACAGAATAGCAGTGATTATGAGGCCGATAATGCCTGAAATTAATAGTGCCCGGAATTCTGTTCTGCGGATTTCGGAACGTACATCTTCAATATAGATGCCTGTCCCAATCACCCAGTTCCATGGTTCGAATTGTCTGACATATGATAATTTAGGTACTATCCTTGTCGAATCATCGTTCCATTGCCACATATATTCAACATAGCTTTCTCCGGATTCAGCCGTTGCTCTCACAAAATCAACAAATATTGTTTTACCCCTTGAGTCGCGAAACCCGGTCAGATCTTTCCCGTTCAGGTCGGGCCGGTAGGGATGCACTACCATTCTCGGATGTATATCTGTAATCCAGAAATAATCTTTAAGATCTTCACCATATCTGATTGTTCCGATAGCTGTTCTGGCCTGTAGTTTTGCTGAATCGGTTTTCAGAATACCTTTTGTTTCAAGTGAATGGTAGTATTCCAGCAGGCTGTAGGCCGATGATGTCATTTCATGTATCAGAGTTCGTTTCCGTGCCATCATGGCCTTTTCAAATCCCGGGATCAGGTAAATGAATATTAGTCCTGCAAAAAGAGCGACAGCAAGTAGTGCCGGCAGGTCAATTTTGAGAAAAAATATCTTTCCTGGCTGTAAATGCCGCATTTAATAAAAAATTATTTAGTGCTTAAAGTAATAATAGTGAGTTTCATGGTTTCAGTATCAATAATTGTGAATCCGGTCCTGCCTTTTTCTCCCGAAAGGGGGGGTAGCATAATTACAACCGGCTCCTGTCCTATTTGAAAATTATCCTGTGGCATCGAATGAAAAGCTCTGAAAAATGAGCTGTTGTTACTATAAGCAAAGCCCGGAAAGTGATTATGGGAATGACCAATAAATGATAAATGCAGGTTATTGGAGATTATGAACGCCCAGTGTTTTTTCATCTGGTTGTTTCTTTCAATATATTGGGTTGTTGAACCGGTAAAATCGGGGAAAATGTAATGTGAAAAGAGACAAGGTACCCCGGTTTCAGTTGTTATTAAATACTCGGGCAGTCCCCGTAAGAATTCAAGTTCGCTTTCATTTAAATCGTTATATGCATCGTATTCATAGGACCATACCTTGCCGGAGGATATTTTTTTTCTTTCCTCACCTTTTATGCTGAACCAGTTTTCAGGATAGCTGAATCCGTTTGAAGATGATGGAATCCTGCCTGCGGCATTCAGGTCGTGGTTTCCGGCTGTGATCCACCGGCACTCAGATCTTATTATCCGGATACAGGCTGAGGCGCTCCTGGCCCGGGAATGGTCATAAAACCTTGTATCATAACCCACTATATCACCCAGGCAGGCTATTTCATCGCACTTATTGAAAGCAGCCAGTCTGAGAGCCTCACTAAGAGCGGCTTCATTTTCGTGTACGTCGGTTATAATGCCAATCCTCATAAGGTATGTGTAAAGCCATGGAGACTTCTTAATCCTTAAACATCATAAAGTTAATTAATTTTTATCTGACAGGAACATTATTGCAGGTTGATGCAAATCTTACACTTTTTCGAATAATTACAAATATGATCTTTTTCGGCTTTTTCAGTCCTGTCAGGTAGGGATTGTCTGTAGAAAATTAACAATATATATTAATGCCCTAACGGGCAATTTAATCATTATCGGACATCCCATTTCTATTGTCATTGATGCCCTGACGGGCAAAATCGGGCATTTTATGGTACTATTTTAATTTCCCGTAGGGAATCAATATCAATAGACCATGGGTAATTGATGATCTCCTTTTCCCGTAGGGAATCAATATCAATAGGCCCATGGGTAATTGACGATCTTCTTTTCCCGTAGGGAATCAATATCAATAGGCCCGTGGGTAATTGATAATCTCCTTTTCCTGTTGGGAATTAATGACTTCTACCTGTTTCCCGTGATATGGTTATTTACTCCATCATTCACAATAGTCGCCATCGGACTCCCGGCAACAAGACAATTACTTGTATATTCTCCGAGATAGATATCAGTTTCATAGTCAGCCATTGAAAAGTTATTGCCAAGTATCTTATTATTCTTTGAGTCTCCTCCGTTTTCAACATCCAGGGATATTCCAACAACACCCGTCCCCTTAAATTTGTTGGAAACGACCATTGCTCCGATATTGTTATATCCAACTATTCCTTTCGCATCTTTCTGGAGATTTAGTGTATTATTATTTACAAAAAACTCCATGGCAAGATTTTCTTCAGGATGAAAAACTCTTCTTGCATCCAGCAGATAGATGCTTACTCCATTAGGATATTGGAATTCTCCACCAAAATTTTGCGTGTTGAAGGTATTGCCGGAAATTTTCCATGAAGTCTTTGTCGAAGGCTTTGAATACGGGTAGAAATTGTAACCAAGGACTGTATAGTCCAGGTCCCATATAAGTAAATCGTAAAAAAGGCTTTCTGAAAAACTGTTATTTGTAATAACTCCTTTAGTGTTTATATTATCAAAAATAAACAATGGAGCAGAAAGGTCTTTGAATATATTTGTTGTAATGTTAATATTCCCGTCTCCCAGCCCCGGAATATCTATGGCACAAAGGAAATGTTTAAATGAGCAATTCCTGACAGTCATATCACCATTAGCCCTTAAATCATTGGGGAAGGTGCTTATACCATAATCAAAACCAAACCAAATGGCGCTGTTTACATTGAATTGCTGTCCCGAACCACCTTCGTTATCAATTCCACCGTCAAATTCTATATTTTCAACACAAGCTTTGACATGACGAACATCAGGAACAAAGAAATCATGGAATGCATCTGTAAATTTGAGAAGGATGTATAGATCATAACCGTTTCCATATTCATTATCCGGTTCAACGCAGACTCTACCATCTTCTATTATAAATGAAATATCTTGCATTTTAATATCGCCTCCGATAAAAGAAAAAAGTGCGAAACATCCCGTATATTCAATCATTTCCAGACAGGGGAGATCCTCTGCAAGTTTTATTATTGTTTTGCCCATTCCTGCCCCTCTGATTGTTCCTTCGAATTCCCGTATCTCGATAAAACCGATATGGTATATACCTTTCTGAAGCTGAACCACCGAGCCGGACCCTTGCGACTGAGCCAGGGCAATTGTACTCATTAGACTTTCAGTGTCATTTGTTCCATTAGGGGGTGGAACCATGAAAACCTTACTGTTATAACAATGGCCAAAACCTTTGGCCATATCCGAAGGACCAAAACCGTCGGAAGAAAATCTATCTTCCTTTGCACATGATGCAAGGATGCATAGTGCAGTAACTAAGAATAAAAATCTGTATTTTCTCATTTTAATTTAATTAAGAAGGTTTGTGTAACTCATTAATCAGTTTATTCAGGTTAATTATTAATAAAGTTACAAAACCGGCAGGGTCCTATTCCACCACAGATGTTACAGAAACTTTTCCTATTGTTACATTTTTGCTGAGTTTTTACTTTTTTCTGAAAATCTGAGCATTTGTAGCTGTAACTTTTCATATTGTTACATTCTTATTTTTTTTTGATTTTTTCTTGTTATCGTTCGGAAAAAAAGTCGTAACTTTTAGTTGTTGTAAGACTCCTGACTCTCTTTTTTGAACATTAACCGGCAATGAAAAGAAAGAGATTTCTGGTTCTCGTTTGGGTAATATACCTGGTTCCGGGTTATATCTCTTATAGCCAGAAAATCCTTTACCCTGTTTTAGATTCCGTTTATGTAAGATGGGATAACTTCAACATAATGGATGGAAGGGGAGGATCCGGAACTACAAGTCTCATACAGGACAGTAAAGGATTTATCTGGGCTGGAAATCAGGCGGGGCTTTACCGCTTCGACGGGAAAAGATACAAACGCTTCGGATTGGGAGGATATAATGATTCAACACTTGCGGGAACTGCTGTAATAAGTATCTTCGAAGACTCCGAAGGCATAATCTGGGCAGGTTCCTATGGTGCACTAAACCGTGTCGACAAACGTCTGAACCAAATTAAGTCATTTATCCCTGATACCACAGACCCGGCAAGCCATAATAATTCTGTTAGGCTGATCAATGAAGATTCCAGAGGATTACTATGGCTTATTACCGACAAGAACATCTTTACTTTCGACAAAGTATCGGGAAAATTTACTGAATATCCGATTCCAGGGTCATTATGGCATCCGGCAACAGTGATCCACGATTTTGAGGAAGACAGATATCTTGAAGATAACAGGGGAAGAATTTGGATTGCAACCGATAAAGGTTTGTACCTTTATGATAATCGTGACAAAAGCTGGAGGAAAGTATTCCCCGGATTAAGGGAAGGAGCACCCGGAGATACATGCAGGATAAACTGTGTGGAGACGGACAGGGCCGGCAATATCTGGTGCGGATCAGAAAAATACGGACTGATAAGAATAACAGACCCGGCCACCGGATCATTTGAAAAGATTCCATTGATAACGGACGGAGAAACTATAATCCGGAATGATGAGATTGGGATAATTTATATCGATACAACTGGTAGCATTTGGGCATATGGGGAAGGAAGAGTGCATAAATTCAATCCCAATACGGGAGAGAAATCATATTTTGAATTTCCCGACATATTCAGACTTGGATCAAAAAAATTCAATGGTCGGGACATTAAGATACGGAAGATTATTCCGGGTGATGGTAACAGCCTCTGGTTCTTTGTACCCGACATGGGGGAGTTGTTCCATTTTATAACTGAAAAGGGAATAATTAAAGCATATCAAATCCCGCGATATATCGATTTCCCCTTTATAAAGGATAATGCCGGTTGCTTCTGGATCGGTTCAGTTGACAGCAGAGTACACCATCTCATTACAGATTCACTTCCATTTGTATCAATCAGAACCGGATACAGAGGAGGTGAAGATATATCAAGAAGGCCGAGGATTATTGAAGATAGGGAAAGTGTTTTAAGGATGGCCCTTTACAGGGGAGGGCTTTGGCACATGGTGGAGAATAACTCCGGAGAACTTGCCGGCATCTTAAAGAGTAGTTTTGAAAAAGAAAGATTGGAGGTTAAGTCTTTATTTGAAGATTCAGGAAGAAATCTGTGGGTAGGGTACATTGATGAAAGTGTAAGAAAATATTCCCTGTCTGATAATACCGTGATAAAATATCAGTTGCCTGTAAAAAAGTATTCACGTGATGATTACGGGATATCCGTAATGCAGGAAGATTCAGAAGGTAATATATATATATGTTTTCCATCTTACGGTTTGTTCATTATTGAAAATGGTAAAGGAACAATCAAACCTTTTCTTTCCTGGTATGAACTTACAGATGTAAGAGAGGGTTTTGCAATAACTGATTTTCTGATTGATAATGATGACATCTGGATCGCCACATTCGAATGTCTTTATAAGACTGATATTAATAAAACTACAATAAAAGATTATTCAGGATTCGATAATACCGGAATGATCTTCGGCAGCATTTATAACCGGATCTGTCGAGATATACAGGGTAATATCTGGATACTGAATTCAATTAAGGGGCCTTATGTCTTTAATCCTGAAAATGAAACCTTCTCAGGAATAAAAATTGGAGAGGAATTCTATGGGATTTATTTCACTGACCTCAATTTTGATAAATACAATAATCTTTGGTTAACCCGGGACAATTCGGTGATCATTGTTGATCGTCTTACGCTTGCAAAACGTAAAATAATAATTTCTCCGGATGAAATTGCAGAAGTATCCTCAATAAGGACAAAATCGGGCAAAATGGTCTATTTGGGAGCTAGTAATGTTTATATTTTTTCTTCCAGAGTTCCCCTTAACAGATTTGTTCCCCCGGTCTATATGACAGGGATTTACATTAATGGTAATGATTACCATGATTATTATCCGGAAGATGAACCGGTAGCTGATCTTGAAAAGATCGTTCTGAAACATAAGGAGAATCATCTGAAGCTCGAATTTGCTGCCCTGAACTTTCTGAATCCTGAGAGAAACAGGTATCGTTACTATATGAGCGGGATCGATTCTGATACATCAGACCTTGTTCCTGACATGTCGGTTGAATACAGGAAAGTGGCTCCGGGGAACTATACATTCTGGTTTACGGGATATAATAACGATGGCATCGGGAATATTTCCGGTAAAACCCTTGATATTACAATCCGTCCGCCCTGGTACAGGTCTGCAGTAGCTTATGTGATCTGGTTTCTGATGTTTGCATCTGGTCTGGCCGCTTATATAAGGTTGAGGACAATGAGGCTGCGAAGAGCTAAAATACAGCTGGAAAAAGAAGTCAGTCAAAGAACAGCTGAACTTGAAATAAAGAACAGGCAGCTCGCTGAGATCGATGAAACAAAGACAAGATTCTTTACAAATGTCTCGCATGAAATACGAACTCCTCTGACCCTTATACTTGGTCCGCTTGAATCCCTGAAGAAAGAACACTATGGTGATGAGAGACAGGAAAGGCTTCTGGAAATAATGAGAAGGAACGGACAACGACTTATGCAGCTTGTAACCCAGCTCCTTGATATTTCAAAACTTGACTCCGGAAAGATGAAGATCATCCTTTCAGAGGGAGATATTGTTAAAGATCTCCGCATGCTTGTTTATGAATTCCTGTCACTTGCAGAAAGTAAAAACATCCATTATTTAGTTGAGATCCCGCATCACGGTTATAATACTTTTTTTGACCGCGATAAAACGGAAAAAATTGTCTCAAACCTGCTTTCAAATGCCTTTAAGTTTACACCGGCTAACGGAACTGTAAGGTGTGCTTTAAAGATATCAGATGAAAAGACCGGCTATCCAAAGCTGGAAATTTCAGTTAATGATTCAGGGCCGGGGATGTCGGCTGAGCAGATTGAAAGTATTTTTGAGCGATTCTATAGCATTGACAGTCAGCATGAAAAAGACTATATAGGGACTGGTATCGGCCTTTCCCTTGTCAGGGAATTTTTAACCTTGCTTCATGGAACAATCGATGTAAACAGCAGTCCCGGCAATGGTTCGGAATTTATTGTCAGCATACCGCTCGGAAAAGAACACCTGAACGGGAGTGAATATAGTTTGCTTTCCGACCTCACCAAAGATGACACCGATATCCATAAACAATCTGTGACCGTTACACCTTGGCTAAAGATCAAAACCTCATTTCCGGAAGAAAGAAATAATATTCTGATAATTGAGGATAACACCGATCTGAGGAGTTTTATTAAGGAAAACCTGTCGGAAGATTATAATATTTATGAAGCTGAAGATGGATTAAAAGGACTGAATCTTGCCATGACAATGATACCGGATTTGATCATTACCGACCTGATGATGCCCGGGATGGATGGAAGTGAATTATGTACACAGATCAAGAGCGATGAAAAGACAAGTCATATTCCTGTTATAATGCTTACTGCCAAAGCCAGAATGGAGGACAGGATCAGCGGATTGAAAACAGGAGCTGATGATTATATTGTCAAGCCATTCAATATGGATGAGCTGAGGATAAGGATAACAAATCTTCTGGAACAACGGGAAAGGTTAAGAAAAAAATACCGGGATGGTAAGTTCTTTGATCAGCCGGGTACCGGGATTTCCTCTCCCGATGACAGGTTCATGGAAAAGGTATACAGGTTAATCTCAGTTCATTTTCCGGAATTTGATTTCGACACCGACTCTCTTCACAGATATCTGGGAATGAGCAGGGTCCATATTTTCAGAAAGATAAAAGCAATGACCGGATTGTCTGCAAGCATGCTGATACGCAATTTCAGGCTTGAGAGAAGTGCACAGCTGTTAAAAACAAAGACAGGTAATGTCACCGAGATTGCCAACAGTGTAGGTATTTCAAATCCCTCATATTTCACTAAATGCTTCAGGGATTATTTTGGTATCTCGCCCAAAGATTATATAAAGCAGAGTAAATGATCCTTCGCCTGAGATTTATTCGTACCTGTAAAGTTTAACCTTTTGCAGCGATTCACTGCCCCGGGCGAATTTCAGTCCCGTGCCTGTTCTGTTTTCAATCGCCCTTGCGGCAAGGTCATAATCGATCATTATATCGTCGCCATTCAGGCGCCTGCCCTGTATCCATTTTCCTTTTTCGAACCGGCCTTCATCAAGTTGTGATATCGCAGCAATTGCCGGTCCGGGGGTAACCGGTATAAATGATATCTGCACATTGCTCCCGAAGATAGTGTATTCGTCAGGTGCAGAATTTATAATGATACAATATCCTCCGGACTCGCGGCCCGATTGTGCTGATCCCCATCCCCTGAAGAGTCCCGCAGTGATCTTATAATCGCCGAGAATTATTTCTTCTGCCGGATTCTTTTCAGGATCCAGAAGTATTGATGTGATTTTACCATTTGTCTGAGCATCAAGCACCAGGGGAGCAAATCCCTGTAATATCTTATATGCTTTGGAAACAGGTTCATTTTCATCACGGGAAAAGATCTCTTCGATCCCGAAGGGAGAATAGCCTATTGCATTATGTCTTCCTATTGCATAGAACAATTGTCCGGCACCCTGTTCTCCTGCCCGTGATTCGGGGATAAAAAGCGGATTATTATTCCTTGTATACAAAGCACATATTTCTGCAAATTCAGGACGGTAGATATCGGGACAAAGCAGATCCACATCCGGGGCTCCTGCCCTCCAGAAGTCCAGCACATGTGCCTGTGGTCCTCCTGAAGGATAATCCCCGGGCCTCTTGTCTGATAGCTGAACGATCCATGCATTTACGAACATCGGTATGGGATATTCGGTTTTGCCGGCCCTAGTACATTCGTTAATAAAACGTGCGTAGTTCCATGCCATGAAGAATTCGTCGGCTTTATCACCTTTGCCGAATACTTCCTGCCAGGTTCCGGATGATTTATATCCTGCTGCCGACCATACCTCTGTCAGTTCCGGAAGCAGATTATCCTTATTCAGCATAAGGTAATCCATTAATTCCCCGGGTACCGGAGAATTGAAAGCTGTTTCTGCAGCATCGCCATGATCGCGTGGTGATCCTATTATTCCGACCTCATTCTGTACCTGTATCATAATTACGGTACGGTATTGAGAATCTGTTTCTGCCAGATGTCTCATCATGGCTCCAAATGCTTTAGAATCTTTTTCAAGTGTCTCTTTACCGAATGTTGAAAGGATTTCAAGAGATTTGCCATTTTCAGCTTTTACCCTCGGGAACCTGTTAAAGTCTTTTTTTACCCATTCCGGCATATAATGAGATTGTCCGTTTTTCCAGGCACCAAACCACAGGAGGATGAGCTTAAGATTATGCTTTCTGGCATCAGAAAGAAGTTCATCAACAACAGAAAAATTGAATTTGCCTTCTACAGGCTCAATGAGTGACCATTCAACTGCGGCAAGAACCGTATTCATTCCCGAATTTTTAAGCACAGGCCAGTATTCCTTCATGTAATCCCTGCTTGAAGAACTTGAATTATGAAGCTCCCCGCCAAGGACAAGAAAGGGCTTTCCATCAACTATAAGTTGTGTCGCATTTCCTCGTTTTTCTAAAACGGGAATAGGAGGTGCAGGTTGTTCGGTGCAGGAAATACATAAAAAACAAACTGTCAGAATGATCAGGGATACTAATGGTCTCAGGGTTTTCATTTGAATGGATTTTTTACAGATTAATATATTGTTATAATTCTGTCCAATTAAATACAGGTCGCTCCTACGGAGCTAAAATGATTATAGTACTGATTTCTACAAACAGTTCACTCCTACGGAGTTTTGCTTTCGATAGTCCCGTTAGGGACGATCTGTTTGTAGAAATATTTCATATACATAAATGTGAGCCCCATAAGGGCGACCTGTATGTGAATTAAATAATGTCAATTGTTGAGTTCACACTCATTAAATTTTAGTCGGATAATTCTAAAATTATAATAATTAATTTACATATCGTAGTGCCTTATTGATTATCATCTCTTTATAAATATAAATTTTGTTTCCCAACCTTTGAAGTCAAGCTGAATGGTTGTTTTATCAATCCCGTCTGATTTGCCTTTAAGACGTTTTATATCTCCTGAAGCTGCATCCCAGGATTGAGCTTTCCCTTTACCTTCAAGTACTGCACTGCATGAGAAGGGGGCAGTCCCCTCATTAAAGAAAAAGTAGAGCTCCCCGCCGGGCATTGTACGGTGAAGATATTTAACCTGAGGTGATGAGGGAGTTAATTTCACATCAGGGGAGGGGAGGAAATCAATTACCTCCCGGGTAATCTTCCCTGATCTTTCTACAAACGCACCGGATAAATTTGTTGCTTCTTCAGCGTCTTTGAATGTCTTTCCGGTGGTAAGTACCGGCATATTTCCAACGAATACAACTTTTCCTCGGGCATTTATAAATTCCTTTAATTTATTTGTTGTTGTTTCCGATATTACACTTATCGCAGGTACTATTATTACTTTGTATTCCTGTCCGCTGAGGTTTACAAAGGCACCATTCCTGAGTTCGAGGGTTGATGCGAAAGCCTGTTCGTCGACGAAATCAAAATCGATCTGGTTTTCAGTAAGGTGTTGAGAAATATCAAGCATGCTTTTGTTTGATTCATTGTCGCCGTACCAGAGGCTAAGTGTCGGAAAATAAACACCGACCTTTGCGGCAGGTCTGCCCTGAGATAACAGGTAAGTAGCCCTGTTTATATATTGAGCTACAGAAGGGAAGGTATCGGACTGGAAAAAGCTGGTTCTTCTTACCTGTGGTACCGGTGGCTTTTGTCCGGGTTTAGGCTGTGGAGGTTTCTGAGCAGGGGCCTGACGGGTCGTTGAAGCCGACATGAACATTATCTGAACAGAGTTTATTCCTCTTACCAGCTGGTAATCAAGGACCCATTTAGCTTCCGGCACGGTGGGCCTGTATGTATATGCCGCAAAGCTTTCTGTGAAAGCCCGGGGTTTCCCGTAGAGATGTGCGGCGGATGAGGCAAGTTTGGGGTAATCGGCAACGTGGTCCATCCAGATCTGTGCCCAAATAGCATCTGCCCCAGGTACTGCAACATGGCGCATGTTCTTAAAATAATCTCCTGAGGATCTTATCAGACCAGGCAATTGATCTTCGTGGTTAAGATGAACAATGTATTCTATATTATTTTCTTTGCACCAGTCAGCCTGGACAGTGAAGAAATTATCCCTGAACAGGTCTGACCATACATCCCAGTAATCGGCTTTCATACGTTTTGCTTCCTCACTGAGCTGAGGCAGAAAGAATGACGCGAGATATGGTTTAATATCATAACCTTTCCTCGCTTTAAACTCCTCCAGGATCTTTGGGGTCCATGGAGTATATGCAAAATCGGGTTCATCGCCCATGAATCCCATAAATGTTTTTCCGAATTCATCTCCGATATATTTTTTATATTGCTCATGCGTCCAGGAAAGGAATTGTTTTGTTGCTAGCGGATTAAGATAATCCATCAATGAAGCTGTTGTATCCTTTCCACGTGTCGGATTATTAACGGAACGTGTCTGGGAGGAGCGGAAACGGTTTCCTGCAACAAATATTCTCCAGTCTCCTTCCGGAGCTGTCCAGTCAAGCATTCCCGAGGAAATATCAATAACCCTGCTTGTTTTGTCAGTGTTATTAAAAGAAACAGCGCTTAAAGCATAATGAGGCATTTTTGCATAGACTCTTATTCCGCTTTTTGCATCGATCCGTTCTGTTACTACGAGTCCCTGCATTTTCAGGTCGGGACGTTCATTGCTGAATTTCCCACCTGCAAATCCGCTCGGGTATTTTCCTTCATCTTCGATCCATACTATCATTCCTCTCTTTTTTGCCTCATCCACGGCAACCTTTACCATTTCAAACCATTCAGGAGAAAGGTATTTTGTTGTCATTCCATAGCCGGCTTCGAGCATCACACCCCGGAATCCCATGTCTTTGATCCTGTCGAGGTCTCTTTTAATTACAGTATCTGACATAGCGCCGTCCCATCCCCACCAGAGGATCATACCGTATTCAGCCGGAGGATCTTTGAAACGTGAGGATAATTCCTTGATGTTAAGGTCTGAAAATGTTTGCCATTGTCGCTGGGATATCAGCTCCGATACAGTTATTAAAGAAAGGATCAATAAAAAAATTATTTTTTTCATGTTTATCAATAGATTGTTAAAAATGGTGAGTTTCAAGGATTTTGCGTCCTGTATTGAAACCAGACCTGATAATTATTAAGACGGCTTTAAGTTAATAATTTTTAGAGATCAGATGCTTTAATTCTCATTGACATAAAATAGCGGATTTAAAACAAAAGTATCTGACAAATATTTGCTAAATTGTAAGCACGATTACCTGATCCATAACTTAAACCATAACAGCAATGAGAATTATCGTCTTTGGGGTGCTGGCATTTGTTATATGGTCTGTTTTTTCATCATGGGTTTTCAATGACAAGTTACTTCCCGTGTTCAGAAAAAAGGCATTACCGGTGACAGCTCCCGACATTGAAACAAGAGTGGCTGATTCTTTAGCACAGCTTAAAGCATCAATGCCAGAGGACCTCCTGATCTATTTTGATTTTGACAGATCCGGATTGAAATCTGATCCGCAACTTGGAAGCGTTATTGCTCCTTTCAGATCATGGCTTGAAAAATATCCGGGTTCAAAACTGCTTATCACCGGCCATACCGACCTGGTGGGTACGCATGAGTATAATATGCAGCTGGGGATGAAAAGAGCGCAGAAAGTTGCCCGCCACGTTCAAACACTTGGGATCAGTGGCAACAGGATCCTTGTGGAATCCGGGGGTGAAACCCGGCCGATAGCCGGATATATTACTGAAGAGAACAGGGCAAAGAACAGAAGAGCAGAAATAACAATAAAAATGCAATAATATGGTACTTACATTTATTCCACTTGCAATGTCTGTCGCCGGAGCAGTAGTTTTAATAATTGCCCTGCTTATTGTTGCGGCAGCTATCGGAGTTGTTACAACATGGTTTTATGCTAAATCGGTTTATACTCCTGTAATAAAAAAGCTTGAAGATGAGAAGGCTGGCCTTCAGAGAGAGGTCTCAGAGCTAAAAGATGATGTAAGGAGACTGGAGAGGGAGGGAGAGGGGTTGAAGACGAAGATCGGGGAACTGGAGAAGGATGTATCCGACAAGGAGAAGAAGATAAAGGAACTTCAGAAGAAACCTAAGGAATAACTTGAGAAGGATTCCTCACTTCGTTCGGAATGACGGTGCCTGTACGATGACAGGAACTTATCGGGGGTTAATCCTCAATCGATGCGTGGTATTCCTGGATCGACCTTACAGTATATGCTCCGTTTTGACGGTCCTTGATGCCTTTTGTGGCTGAAAGGGCAGCGGATGTGGTTGTTATATACGGGATTTTATATCTGATGGCATTCTTTCTGATATAGGAATCATCATATTCACTGAGCCTTCCGGCCGGGGTATTGACAACCAGATCAATCTCTCCGTTCTTTATGGCATCCACAATATTTGGTCTCCCTTCATGGACCTTCAGAACAAGGGTTGCCGGGATCCCGTTTTCTTCGAGGAATTTTTTGGTGCCTCCTGTTGACATTATTTTGAACCCCATGTCGTGGAAATTCCTTGCAGCTTCAAGTATCCTGTTCTTATCGCGGTTTGCAATTGTGATAAGAACGGTGCCGCTCACTGGCAGAGGTGACTGTGTTGCTTCCTGGGACTTATAGAATGCCATACCGTAAGTATCTGCCATTCCCAGAACCTCACCTGTGGAACGCATCTCAGGACCAAGCAGCGGATCAATCGCAGGGAACATGTTAAATGGGAAAACTGCTTCCTTGACACCAAAATATTTAATCGGTCTGTTTTTAAGGTTGAATTCAGAAAGCTTCTGCCCGAGCAATATCTGGGTTGCTATTCTTGCCATTGAAACATTGCAGACCTTTGATACAAGGGGCACAGTACGGGAAGCCCTTGGATTGGCTTCGAGGATATATACAACATCTTCATATATAGCGTACTGAATATTCATCAGCCCTACAACATTCAGCTCCATTGCTATCCTGCGGGTATAATCATAAATAGTCTTTTTATGATCCTTTGGAATTACAACGGAAGGAATAACACAGGCTGAATCACCGGAATGGATGCCCGCGTACTCTATATGCTGCATCACAGCCGGAACAAATGCATCAACTCCGTCAGAAATAGCATCTGCCTCCGTTTCTATTGCATCTTCAAGGAATTTATCAAGAAGAAGCGGGCGGTCTGGTGATACCCATACTGCTTTGGCAACATACTCTTCAAGCATCGCCTCGTCAATTATTATCTTCATTGCCCGACCGCCAAGCACATAAGATGGTCTTATCATCAGAGGGTAACCTATTCTTTCAGCAATTGAAAGTGCTTCATCAAGATTACTGGCCATGCCCGACTCAGGCTGTGGAATGCCAAGCTTTTCAATTATATGTCTGAACCTGTCACGATCTTCTGCAAGATCGATAGTTTCAGATGTCGTTCCAAGGATCTTAACACCTGCTTCAGTCAGCTCCCTGGCAAGATTAAGAGGTGTCTGACCCCCGAACTGGACGATAACTCCTTCGGGTTTTTCCTTTTCATATATGCTCAGAACATCTTCGGCAGTAAGGGGCTCAAAATAGAGCTTATCCGAGGTATCATAATCAGTTGATACTGTTTCAGGGTTGCAGTTAACCATTATTGATTCAAAGCCGGCATCACGTATGGCGAAAGCTGCATGAACACAGCAATAGTCAAACTCAATACCCTGCCCGATCCTGTTCGGACCGCCGCCAAGCACCATAATCTTCTTCCTGTTGCTAACCTTTACATTGTCCGGAGCATTGTAGGTTGAGAAATAATATGCAGCATTCTCAACACCGCTTACAGGAACAGGTTCCCAGGCTTCATTAATACCCAATGAAATACGTCTGGCTCTTATCTCTTTTTCAGGAATTTCAAGAAGTTTTGAAAGATACCTGTCGGCAAAGCCGTTCTTTTTTGCGCTTATCAGGACATTATCGGGCGGTATCGACCCTTTGAATGTCAGTATTTTTTCTTCTTCTTCAACAAGCTCTTTCATCTGTCGGATGAAATACGGCTTGATGAAAGTCCTTCTGTAAAGATCTTCGATATCAGCTCCCTTGCGTAAAGCTTCATACATCAGGAACTGACGTTCGCTTGAGGGATGCTTCAACATTGTGAGGAGCTCTTCGAGGGATTTTTTGTTGAAATCCTTTGCAAATCCCAGTCCGAAACGTCCGATCTCAAGCGACCTGATTGCTTTCTGCAAAGCTTCCTTATAGGTCTTTCCGATGCTCATTACCTCACCCACAGCCAGCATCTGGGTTCCCAGCCTGTCTTCAAGACCTTCAAATTTCTCAAATGCCCAGCGGGCAAATTTGACTACAACATAATCGCCTGACGGGGTGTACTTGTCCAGTGAACCGTCTCTCCAGTAAGGTATTTCATCAAGAGTCAGACCTCCTGCCAGGAGTGATGATACAAATGCAATAGGGAACCCGGTAGCCTTTGATGCCAGGGCGGATGATCTCGATGTACGGGGATTGATCTCAATAACAACAACCCTTCCGGTCCTGGGATCATGTGCAAACTGGACATTTGTTCCGCCTATTACTTCAATAGCTTCAACAATATCATAGGCATATTTCTGAAGGCGTTTCTGAAGCTCAGGACTTATTGTAAGCATAGGTGCGGTACAGAAAGAGTCGCCGGTATGAACACCCATGGCATCGACATTCTCGATGAAACAAACTGTGATCATGTGATTCTTTGCATCCCTGACAACTTCAAGTTCAAGTTCTTCCCAACCAGCCACAGATTCCTCAATAAGTATCTGGTTGACAATGCTTGCTGCAAGTCCCCTGCTTGCAACTGTGCGAAGCTCCTCAAGATTGTATACAAGCCCTCCGCCTGTTCCACCCATTGTATAGGCAGGCCTGATAACAACAGGATAACCAAGCTCAGTCGCTACCTTTTCAGCTTCTTCGACACTGTTCACTGCTTTACTTTCAGGCATTTCTATGCCAAGACGGTTCATTGTATCCTTGAAGGCTGTCCTGTCTTCACCCCGCTCTATTGCATCAATGTTTACACCAATAACTTTCACGTTGTATTTTTCAAGAATACCTTTTTTTGCGAGAAGTGATGAGAGATTCAGCCCTGTCTGACCGCCAAGGTTGGGTAAAAGGGCATCGGGACGTTCCTTCTTGATGATTTCAGTAAGTGCATATTCGTTGAGGGGTTCAATATAAGTCACATCGGCAATGCCGGGATCGGTCATTATTGTTGCAGGATTTGAATTGACAAGGATGATCTTATATCCCATCGACCGTAACGCCTTGCAGGCCTGGGTTCCTGAATAATCAAATTCACATGCCTGTCCTATGATTATGGGTCCGGAACCAATGATGAGCACCTTATTGATATCTGTCCGTTTTGGCATAATAATTATTGATTTAAAAACCGCCGAAAGATAGAAAATCAAATTGAGGGGTCATTAAAACTGAAGTGAAATCAGTAAGAAAAATATCAACTTCCGTAATGTCATGATTATCAGCTTAATAATTCCCGTATTCCATCAGAGTATCCCACATGGCCCAGAAGTTTTCGGGGGGGACATCTTCCTGGATATTATGTATAGTAGAAAATACAAATCCTCCGCCCGGAGCCAGTATGTCTATTATCTTTTTGACCTCATCGCTCACCTGTTCAGGCGTTCCGTCTTTAAGAGTTGACTGGGTATTAACGCCTCCGCCCCAGAAAACAAGATCCTTGCCAAAATCCTTCTTCAGCCCGGCAAGATCCATGCCCGCAGCAGTGAACTGGACGGGATTATAAATATCCAGGCCGGCTTCGATAAGGTCGGGAAGCAGAACCCTGACAGAACCGCAGGTGTGCATGAAGATCTTGATCCCCGGCAATCTTTTTTTAATATGAGACCAAAGGTTCCCGAATCGTGGTATAACTGTTTTCCTCAGATAATCAGGTTCGAGCAATGTAGAGGTTTGTGTTCCCAGGTCATCACATTCCGAAATGACACTGATCCTGTCATTCAGCTTATTCTCTGAAAGCCAGTCAATAACAAGATCCCAGTACTGCCACTTGTAATCAAGGACCACATCGAGAAGCTTTTCAACACCTTCCTGATCCATCACTGTGTCGAGATACCAGTTCTCATATCCTCTTATCCTCAGCGATGTTTCGGTCAGCCCGGCACAGTTCCTGTCGACAATGATGCCTGAATCCGAAATGTTTATTGCCTGTTCAGAAAGATCTCTGCGAATGATTTCGGCATGAACAGAAATATCCGGGACTTTATAGTGTTTCAAACCCTCCCCGATTGAGTTAAATGCTGAAAGGGGGAAAGTGTACTGGTTATAGTAGAAATCTTTTAGTTCATTCATTCTCCACAGGCAGCCCCAGATGTCTGTTACCTCCGATATGTTTCCTTCGCGCCTGACAATCTCTTCAAAGTCGGGGATCCTGCGTGCACCCATCCTCCTGATATCGCAATTCAGCTTAAGGAGTGTATCTTCGGCAGGAGTGACTATCTGCTGTACCGGATCAACCTCCCTTGTTTCATATTCTGTTGATAATCCCCTGTACTCCATCGCCTTAATAAAGGCTTTCCTGCTTATCCCCGTTACTGTTGTACCTGCTATATCATAGGGGATCCGGTCCGGTTCCTTATGGTTTACAGCTGCATCTAGTCGTTCCTTACTGTTCATGAAATATTTAAAGGTTTAATTGTTTGATTTCCGGGATCAGAAGATGCATTATTCCAAGGGCAACAAAATACCCTGTTGATGCAATAAGAAAGGGAATAACATAACCATCCATCCCCATATTCTGAAGAAGTCCTCCGACAAGCTGTGCAATAAGTGCACCTCCGACAGCACCGGCAAATCCTCCTATCCCGGTGACGGAAGCAGTTGCTTTTCGCGGGAAGATGTCGGACATAAGGCTGAATATATTAGCCGACCAGCCGCAGTGACCTCCTGCTGCAAGGGCTATCAGTCCGACGGCCAGCCACATATTGTTTACATGGGGGACAAGCATAACGGGAAGTGCAAATGCAGCACAGAGCAGGAATCCCATTTTCCTGCCTTTATTCAGGGACCAGCCTTTTTTAAGGAATCTTGATGAGAGCCAGCCAAGGGCAATCCCGCCTCCCCACGATATAAGGTAAATTGTGAAGAACGGAAGTCCGATCTCCTGAAGGTTAAGACCATATTTCCCGTTTAGGAACTTTGCTCCCCAGAAAAGATAAAACCACCAGATCGGATCAGCCATGAATTTCCCGACACAGATTCCCCATACTTCCCTGGTCTTAAGCAAGGTTGACCATTTTATTTTTTCTGATGATTCTACAGCACTGTCGCTGTTTAAATATTCAAGTTCCTGTTGGTTTACCATCCGGTGTTTTTCAGGCTTTCTGAAAAAAATGAGCCAGCAGCTTATCCAGATCGCACTTACCGGAAGGGTCCAGAGAAATGCCGCACGCCAGTTATCCCCGGATGCAGTAACAACCAATGGTATTATCAAAGGTGACAGAAGTGTTCCGACATTTGATCCCCCGTTATACAGGCCTGTGGCCAATGCCCTTTCTTTTTTCGGGAACCACTCGGCAAGCACTTTGTTTGCAACAGGAAAATTACCGGATTGCCCGACCGACAAGCCTAAGCGGGCCATCGCGAAGCCTGTCCACGATCTGGCAAGCGCTGTCGATGCCTGTGCAACAGCCCATAATCCCACAGATATTGCATAGCCGGTTTTTGTCCCGATCCTGTCAACAATCACTCCCATGATAAGAAAGCATAATGCATAACCGATCATGAAGGCGCTGTTTATATGGCCATATTGCTTTTCAGTCCAGCCTATCTCATCCTGAAGGAATGGGGCCATAATCCCGAGAGCTGACCTGTCGAGATATAACAATGTGGTTGCAATGAAAAGGAAGAACAGGATTATCCACCTGATCTTTGTTTTATTCGATACGGATTTCATAAGCAATCACTGCGGAATTTTAATTAAGAAAGGATTGATTATTTTAAGTCAGCTCTTTCTGCGTTAGAATTTAATTTTATGAATATCGGTCATCATAAATAAACCAAGTGTTATATAGTTATTTTTATTACCCCCTTCCCGACCTTCCCCCAGTGGGGGAAGGAGAACTTTTCCCCCACTGGTGGAAATAAGAAAGGGGGAACCGCTCAGTAATTTCAATTATACATTTTCCGGAACGACAAATGGTTTCCGGTATTCTCTTGTCAGCAATGCATCGGCATCAGGTGCATTAATGAATTTCATCTTCCAAGGATCGAATTCAAGTGAACGGCCAAGCCTGTAAGAGATATTTCCGAGGTGCATCAGGGCACATGAGTAGAAACCATCTCTTATGTCAGCATTTGCAAGTTTGGTGTTTCCTGCACGGATAGCATCAATAAATGCCTTGTAATGGTCACCCAGACCGCTTCCTTTTTCTCCCTCTTTGCGTTCCTTGCCGTAATAAACCTGCCATTCATTTACATTCTTTGTCATGAACCCTTTCGATCCGTAGAAAAGATTACCGACAACATTATCAGCACTGACAAGATAAGCATCCTCTTTGGGATTATCACTTTTTATGCCTTCCCTGTTTGTGATCCAATGCCGAACCTCAAACTGAAGGATCTTCTTCTTATCGCCTCCTCCATCAGGATTTGGGAACTCAAATACTGCGATAAGGTCATTAGGGGTGTTCTGATCATCATCAAACATAAAATGACCTCCGGCAGCTGTTATTTTAACAGGAAGCGTTACATTCAGTCCCCAACGGGCAATATCCATTTCATGGACACCCTGGTTCCCCATGTCGCCATTACCGTATTCCCAGTTCCAGTGCCAGTTATAATGGAACCGGTTTTTTGAGAAAGGCCGTTTGGGAGCAGGGCCGAGCCACAGGTCATAATCCACACCCGGAGGTACCGGCTCATCAGGAGTTTTTCCTATAGTATCACGCCATTTGTAGCATAATCCCTTCGCCATATATACTTCGCCAAGCTTTCCGGAATGGAGGAACTGAGCCATGCTTTGGGCACAGGGATTGCTTCTTTGTTCTGCCCCGTCCTGAACCACAAGCTTATATTTTTCAGCGGCCTCGACAAGTTTCCTGCCTTCAAAGAAATTATAGCAGCAGGGTTTTTCAACAGAAACATGTTTGCCTGCCTGAAGCGCCCAGATAGCTGCAAGAGCATGCCAGTGGTTTGGTGTAGCTATCGATACTGCATCAATATCCTTATCTTCATACATCTTCCTCAGATCGGTGAAGAGCTTTGGTGCTGGCAATCCTTTATCAGTATAATATTTTTTTACCCTTTCAGGGAAAAGATTGCTGTCGACATCACATATTGCTGCCACAGAAACATTGGGGAGCTTCGAATATTCTCCAATATGAGCCTGCCCCTGAGCACGTATGCCGATTACCGCGACATTTACCCTGTCATTGGCGCCTTTCCATCCGGAATCAGGAAGGATGAGGGGTGACATCCCTATACCCACCGTTCCGGCAGCTGCTGTTTTACTGAATTCTCGTCGGTTCATAAGATTGATAATATTTAATTGGAAATTTTTATTATCTGCTTGATTCATAAAGATTCGCAATTTACTGAATTCCTTTGTGACCTTAGTGCGAACTTTGTGCTCTTTGTGGTTTAACATAAAATTTTTATTTAACCACAAAGGACACAAAGGATCGCACAAAGGGTACACAAAGTGTGTGAATAATTAGAGATAAATATACTTTTTAAAATTTAAGTTTGAATAATCAGTGCAGATAATTTGTCTTACAAATGGATTATAACACTTAAAGTATTGCATTATAATTGCATGATATTTGAAGGATAAACTGAATCCCTTCCGCTAAATTGGATTGCCGGGAGTAAAATGAATTATAAATGAGTTATTTACGGATAAAACATGTCCTGCTGACCACTCTTCTTATTTCTTTTTCACTGTCAGGGTTGTCTCAAAAAGCGGAAATTCTCGTTGTCATACCTGAAAAATCCGGAATCACCGAGTGGCAGATACTTGACGGTCAGTACAGGCTTGTTATATCGGGGAATGATTTTGCCGGTCAGGATTCGGTATTTTTTGGACTGGAAGAGGATAGCAGGTTCCTGCTTCAGGTTTATGTGCCGGATGCCGCAAAGAAGGATAGTTCTCTAATGACACTTCATATCAATGGCGAACCAATATTATCTGTAAAACTGGAAGGGGAGCCGGGAGATCGCTTTTTCCCCTTTTTTACGGGAGTTAAAAAGGAACTGAGCAAAATAATCGGTGGTACAGATGCCTCTATTGCCGATTTTCCGTGGCAGGTATATTATGAATCAGGAGATTTTATGTGCGGGGGATCAATAATTGCAGGGAACTGGATAATTACTGCGGCACATTGTACAGAGAATGAGGATGGAAGCGCTATCCCCGTATCGGAAATGTTCGTTAAAGCCGGTGCAACAGACCCTTACAAGGCTAATGAGGGAAAAATATATCAGGTCAGCGAGGTTATTATTCATGAGAATTATAACACAAGGACCCTTGCAAATGATGTTGCATTATTAAGACTGAAGGTTCCGGTTGATGTTGCCAATGCCCGTCCGATAAAGCTTGTTACAGCTGATGATGCAGTTGAAGGTGCCACTGATCCGGGTGTTATATCCTGGGTTACAGGCTGGGGGCTGACAGATGTTTCTCCGGAAGAGCTTCCATATGTGCTTCAGAAAGTCCAGCTTCCGATCGTATCGAGGGAACAGGCTTCCACAGTGTGGCGTAGCATACCCGATAACTTTATCATGGCCGGTTATCGCGATGCTGCCAGGGATGCATGCAACGGCGACAGCGGAGGACCTCTGGTCGTTCCTGTTTCAGGTGAATACAGGCTCGCGGGAATAACAAGCTGGGGAAGCGAAGATTGTGACACTTACAGCGCCTACACAGAGATATCAGCATTTGAAGAATGGATAAGAACAAAAACCGGTATACAGGAGTTTATGCCTCCCGTTCCCATTGGAGATACGATAATATGCCATGGAGAAAATTTCAGTTACTATTCAGTCAGTACCGTTTCCGGAGCAACTGAATATCAATGGGAACTTTTTCCTGAAGAGGCCGGTACAGCGGAAGGAAATTCCCGGACCGGGACAGTAATATGGAACCCTGAATACCTCGGAGCTGCCACTGTCAAGCTGAGGGTCAGAATCAATGGTACCTTCTCGGAATGGTCCAGGCTCGGCGTCGAAGTCGTTATGAACACTAAGATTATAACACAGCCTTCGGACAGGATCCTCTGTGCCGGACAAACAATAGATCTTAGTATCTCTGCCGAAGGTCATAATAATAAATATTTCTGGTACAAGGACAATGTTCTGATAGCAACGCTGACAAAAGGTGATTACAGCATTTTCAGCTCTTCCACGGGTAATTCGGGTATCTACAGATGTAAAATAGAGGGATCCTGCGGTACTCAATTCACAGATAACATTAATGTTACTGTACATCCGCTCACACGTATTAATTACATATCACCTGATATAACAGCTGATTCCGGGGAAAACATCACGCTCGAAGTTCTTGCAGAAGGCCATGAACTGACTTATCAGTGGTTCAGAAATGATGAAATCATTGATAATTCAGTTAATTACAGTCTTGGATTAACTGATGCGGATGCTTCCGATATAGGACTGTATCAGGCGATTGTAAAAGGCACATGCGGAACAGAGCTGAGCAGCAAAACATATCTCTATGTCAGGAAAGAGAAAAACCCTGAAAATCCTGAAGTATTTATCTGGCCTACAGTAACGGAAGGGATTTTAAATACTGCGCTCAGTACGGATGAATTATACTCTGTCCGGATCTTCGGCTATACCGGAAAAATATTGATTGATCTGAAAGATTGCAGGTATCAGACTGTTATTAATACGGATCATTATCCACGGGGAATCTATATTATCCGGGTTTTCAACAGGAATTTCAGGTGGACCCAGAAATTCATAAAACAATAAAAATATTATCTTTAGATCAAAACCAATTTATTATGAATACTGACAGGAGAACATTTATTAAAACAGGAGCTCTTGCATTGGCAGGAACTGCATTTATGGGAAGATCAGCTTTTGCTGCGCCCAAAAAGAAGGGGATAGTCGGCTTACAGCTCTATTCAATCCGTGCCGAGATGACAAAAGATCCGCTCGGATCGCTAAAACAGCTTGCTGAGATGGGATATGTGTATGTTGAGCATGCCAATTATATTGACCGCAAATTTTATGGCTATACGCCTTCAGAATTCAGGAAAGTGCTTGATGATCTCGGGTTGAAGATGATAAGCGGTCATACAGTAATGGGCCGTCAGCACTGGGATGAAAGCAGGAAAGACTTTTCCGACAGCTGGAAATACACTGTGGACGATGCAGCTGTTCTTGGCCAGCAATATGTTGTAAGCCCTTCAATGGATAACAGCATGCGGAAAAACTATGACGATTTTAAACGTTATATGGATGTCTTCAATAAATGCGGCGAACTGTGTAAAAAGCAGGGTATGAAGTTCGGTTATCATAATCACGATTTTGAATTCAGCGAAAAGCTCAACAACGAAAAGCTGTTCGATATCATGATGAAGAGCATGGATCCGGAAATGGTTGTTGTTCAGCTTGATATCGGGAACCTCTATAATGGAGGCGCTATAGCTCTTGATGTTGTTAAACAATACCCTGGCAGGTTTGAGAATATCCATGTGAAAGATGAAATAAAAGCTTCAGGCGGTAATGAGAAATATGAAAGCTGCATCCTGGGTGAAGGTATAGTGAATGCAAAGAAAGTAACGAAACTGGCTACAAAAATCGGTGGGACGAAAGTTTATATAATCGAGCAGGAATCATACCAGGGAAAGACTCCTATGGAGTGTGTGAAGGAAGACCTGGCTGTTATGCGGGCCTGGGGGTATTGATATTCGGCTTACCCTTATTCCCCGATAATTTTCTTATAAGTATCCATATTCCGGAGAGCCGGGGCGGTTTTTTAAGAAGCCGCTTAATTCTTTCTTTATCCTCATCAGTTAATGTTTCGGACTGATTTACATATTCATTGCTGAAAGCGAGGATTGAATCTGCATCGTCGGGCTTCAGCCTGCAGCAGCTTCCGACTATTCCCGTAAACATTTTATCGGTATTGTAATATTCATCTGTCACCTTATTTATAAACCTCAGGGGAATGATCTTTTTCAGCAGGCCGCCATAGGGAGACATCTTCATTATCAGCCTGTTCAGTTCTTTCTGGTTCATGAGCATGGGGGGGAAAGTATCAAAAAACCATAGTTCTCCCTTATGTACGCAATAATTCCTCAGGGTGGGATGGAATCCGATATCCTTCTGCCTGTTCTTTTTATTAAGGAACTGAAGCATCTCATCAAAAACCATAAAACAGAGCCTTTTTAAATCTTCCGGACTTCCGTTTATTATCATGTTTCTCAATAATTCCTCATCTTTGAAGGCATCCTGAATTATTATCAGCTGATGCTTGTCTCCCGAAGGCTTTGATAATATTTTTGTTTCGGGAATTTTAAGTCCTGCAAGTTTCAGTTCTCTTATATATTCATCATGATTTTCAATTATTGAAGATATGAGCCTCTGGTCCTTTACCGGAAAATACAACTTGATAAAGAGAGCCCTTTCGTTATAATTTACACGGAAAGGTTTTGAAAAATATCCCAGATCTGAAGATCTTTCCCTTGATTCGATGTCCTGAAGAATTTTCCCGATCTCTTCCTGTGTAAGAGGTTTCATATCAAGTTTATTTTAAGTATATCGAAAAAGTCCTATAATACTGTGATGTCAAGAGGTCTGCGGTAAACAGTCCTTTTAAATCTGACAGCCGGATAGCCAAGGCAGATAGCTGTAAGGATATTCTGTTTACTGCTGAGCTGAGCCAGTTTTCTGATCGATCTGAATCTGTTTGCCAGTTCGACGAAATACCCGTTCATCAGGGTGCCTATACCAAGCGTCTGGGCGGCAAGATCAATTGTAGTACTTGCGATCCCCGCATCCCATTGTGGTATCCTGAAATATTTTTCTTCGGTATAAATTATAAGAAGACAGGGGGCACCTCTGAGGAAAGTGTCAATCCCTTCCCTGTAGAAGAAGTCGACGAGCCTGGATGCGCTGCTTTTCTTTTTCTTCTTCATAAATAAACGAATGGGGAAACTTTCTGACAACTTCAGTGCAATCCTCATTTTCGATGCCATGGAGTTACTTATCTTCTGAAGGGTTTCCTGATCTGTAATGAATTTATATTTAAGTGACTGTTTGTTCGATCCGGTGGGGATATATTTAGCCACCTCCATAAGCTTATCGATATGTTCCTGTTTCAGAGCTTCTTTTCTGAAATTTCTTATGCTTCTCCGGTTTCTCACAAGATGCGAGAACTGGTCGAAAGTGATACCCGGGTCAACCATTTCGGTGTATTCACTCATGTCGGTCCTTGTGTTAATAATGGCGTTTACCGGACAGACTGCAATACACTGGCCGCAATCGTTACACCCGGCTTCGATCACTTTGAATGGTCTGCCATCATCCTCAATAATAATACGTTTTGAACCGCAAACCCTGCTGCACAATCCGCACCTTGTACATAATCCGTAATCTATCTTAATATTCATAATTTACTTTTCTTAAGCAATATCAACTTCTTAGCCCAGACTTCAGGTACATCACATTTACCAGTTAGACTGCCCGGATTAAAAGAGGAGCTTTTAGTTATTTCTGCCATAAGGGTTCATTTTGCCAATCTGGTTTCAGGCCCAGTGCATTGGGGTCAATATTGGGGTATTGGATAAACAATAATTTTAATTTCTGCGAAAAACTGTTTTGAGGGCTTACCCTGTCGAGCAAATATTTAATACAACATAGGTGCACGTAAAGCATATAATGTTCAGCGGCAGGGGGAACATTTGCCACCCAGTCAAAGGGTGGTTTGGAAAGTAATTTTGGCCTTCCGGGCAGGTTTCTATTCCAAAGGCGGCTATGATGGGCACAAATATTTCGTATTTGTGTAATGCTTTGCAGCCAGCTTGGCAGGTAAGTGTGGTTTACCGTTCCCATCTCAAAAGCAATTGTGTCTTTGGCTTTAATTGAGGGCAACAGATTACCATATAACTTCGAAATGTTTCCAAGACTTACAACTTCGAGAGTTTTCCAGGATGGAGGTCTGCGGGTATCGGTATGATATTTCCTGTAATGCTCTTTGATAAAAACTTCTTTGGTCTGGTTAAGTTCACGGTCAACAGCAAAAAGAGTTTCGTTATGATCCAGAGCATTTTTAAAGTTAGTTCTGTCCTCAAACCACCAGGGTGATATTTCACGGGATAGATGGTAAGTGAGTTTTGTCCGGAAGGCAATTTCTACCCGTTCGATGGCATCGAAAACCAAGATACGTAATTCACGATCGAAATTATAAATTGCAATTACATTATCAAAAGTGCTGCCGGGCTTGAAAAGATGGTTTGATTTGTCGGCCTGCATGGGCCACCAGTAGCCTGCAAGACGATAATAACTTATATTACGCAGCAATTCTTTTGCGGCCGGTTCATCTTTAATTATTAAACCACGGCTTAGCAACTGTTCTACCTGCTGATCAATATCTATGGCCGCTTTTGCGAATTTCATGGGTTAAAATAAAAAACCTCCCGGTTGTCTTTAGTTGAAAGACATGGAAGGAGAATTGATTATAAACGTATACTCTTTAAAAGCAAAAGACCCGCCCTGGGACGCTGTTCTTATGGGTAGCGTGGCGAGTACTATTAATGCAAAGATAATACAAAAATCCATCTATTGTACCGGTTATTTAAAATAATTCATGATTCCTTGAAAAATTTCACTTTTAATTTTATTTCCCCTATACAAGTTCAGTGCAGTTGCCTGAAATTCATTTGCGTTCTTAAACAGGGATATACAATAAATCAGATTCCAAAGATACAATTATCTGCTGGTGCATGAATTGAAAAAAATACAAAATAGATTACAGGCATGAACTCAATCCGGCACAGCAACATGCTGATATAACTATTCATGGTCCAGTTCTTGTAATTGCAGGCGCCGGAAGCGGAAAGACAAGGGTAATATCCACAGGGTTGCATTCATGCTGGAGAACGGCATTAATCCTGATGATATGTTACTGCTTACATTTACAAGTAAGGCAGCAGCAGAGATGCTCGGCAGGGATAAATTCTTTTATCAGTAAAAATATCAGTTCAGCCTGACATATTTTTCAATCCAGTGTCTTGCCGGATCTGGCTTGCCGGTATTATCAACCGGAAATACATGCATCAGCGTATCATTCCTTATTTCAAGCCAGATCTTGTTCTTATTCCCTTCATAGGCCTGATCGAAATGATATAGGATCGTTTCCTCATAAATATTACCGTCAAGGGTGAAGGTTCCCACCCCAAACCTGTAGCTTGATGTAGTATCAACTTCGTATTTCCCGACGAAGCTGAAATGGTTTCCCGACCACATTTTGATCTGGCTTACCTTATAGCGCGAGGAAAAATAATTTGTTATCTTCCCTTTTTCATTCATCTGCATCTGGATCATTTTCCAGGTGCCTTCGGGATTGTTGCCCGGCTTCTTCCCGCAAGCTGAAAGTATCAGCGCAATAACACCACCCATAAGAAGTACTTTTCTCATAATCACAGGTTTTTAGTTATTAATTCAGAATTGCCGACTCCTCTTTCAGCTAAATTACGAAAGAAGTAAATACAAGTCAATTGATTTAAATGTTAATGTCTGTTAAAATTTATTTGTCAGGATCAAAGGAATGTCAGGCAAAATCTACGTATTAAAAAACGTATTAAAAAACGTATTTTAATACGTTTTTTAATCGATCTGGTATGAATTATGAATCATTTGTGGAATCCGGAGTGGGTTCCACACAAATTCCTTGAGAATCATTCTGCCGGATGCCGGGATTATAGTTAACCTAAACTCCCAATACCTTCTTAATTGCCCTGGTATTTACCGGATTATCGATGTTCTTCGCTTCAGGGAGGTACAGGTAGTTTAACCTGTCCCTGTAACGTTCAACGATCTTGCCCCGCACTACCTTCCCGGTACTATTTATGAGATTATTGTCCTGACTGAATGGTTCTTCAAGGATCCCTATAGCTGAAGGCAGCCATCTCGAAGGAAAGAGATTCCCTTGAGCTCCTCCCGGTTTGTACTGATCAATCACTGATTCAAGGTTTTTCAGGACCGCCTTAATGCCATCAGGCTCATTAATATTTATATTGTTGCCTGCAGCCCATCGTGATAACGCTTCTTTATTGGGAACAAGAAGTGCGGTTGTATATTTGTTCTGGTTATTATAAAGCATCATCTGGTCGATGAACGGAGAGCGGTCGGTAATAGTTTCTTCTATTCCTTCGGGACTGTATTTTTCCCCGTCGTCGGAGATCAGCAGGCTTTTAAATCTTCCCATTACATAAAGAAAACCGTCTTCATCCACATAACCCAGGTCGCCTGTATGAAGCCAGCCATCACGGATTGCTTCATTTGTTGCCTTTTCATTCTTCCAGTATCCTTTCATTACATTTTCTCCACGGATCACGATTTCTCCTTTTTGCCCGACGGGTAATTCACGTCCGTCCTCATCACATATCTTCAGGTCGAGGTATTTAACAAGGAATCCTGACGATCCGAGCTTATGTCTTTGGAGAGAATTTCCTGAAATAACAGGAGATGCCTCTGTCAGTCCATAACCCTGGAGCATTGGGATACCTATTGCATAAAAGAATTTCTGGAGCTCAATGTCGAGGAGTGCAGCACCACCAACAAAGAATTGCAGCCGTCCTCCGAAATTAGCCCTGATCTTTTTGAAAATTATCAGGTCAAACAATTTATATACAGGCAGAAGAAAAATTTTGAATCCTTTTCCTTTATCCCACCCGATACCATTATAACTATATGCAATCTTCAATGCGATTCTGTATAATTTTTCAGTAAGTGCACCTTTATCCCTTATGGCTTTTTCAATTCCTTTTCGCAGGCCTTTTGCGAGAGCAGGGGCGCTGAAAAGAAAGACAGGTTTTATTTCCTTTATGTTCTCTGAGATATGTTTCAGGCTGTCGAGATATGATTTTCCCGACTGAACGGCTGCAAGGCTTGCCCCTGTGGCCATCATGATATAAATTCCTACTGTATGGGCAAATGGATGATCCCACGGGAGTATCAGCAATGTTGACCACCAGTCGGGAACATCAAAAAGAGTCAGTGACTGTTCAATATTTGCAGTGAAATTCCGGTGAGATAATATTATACCCTTCGGGTCGGCCGTGGTTCCCGACGTATAACAGATGTTTGCATAATCATCCGGTCCGATTGATTTAATTACTTCAATGAATCTCTCATTATTGTTCTTTAGATATTCATCACCTTTTTTATTTACTTCTTCAAATGAAATTTCATCATCAGACTGATTTTCTTTCTGATCGATGAGGATAATTTTTTCAAGTTCAGGGAGTTCCGTTTTAATCGGTTTTATCTTTGCGTACTGGAGACCTGAAACAATGATCCATCTCGATCCTGAGTGGTCAAGCCTGAATTTCAGATCCGGACCTTCCTTGAGAAGGATTGAAAGAGGCACACTGACAGCCCCTGAATGTAAGACCCCCAGTTCACTTATCACCCAGTCGGTGCGTGATTCGGATAAAAGGGCAATCCTGTCGCCTTTCCTGATACCCATAGCCAACAGTCCTGCTGCAAACCTGTAAGCCTGATCCCTGGCTTCCCTGAAAGTTGTGGCCACATACTTATCTGTTCTTTTTTCAAGGAGATACGGATTGTTCTCATATTTCCTCACACTCGCTTCAAATAATTCTGGTATTGTCTTCATTTCAGCTGATTATTGATTTAAGAACTGGGTACAAGAATGATTATAGCGATTTGCTGATTACTGATAAGCAAATTGAAAATAAATTATTGATTCAGGTCCCCATAAACTTGTTTTCGTAACAGTAATTACATTAAAGATATTACAGAAAATGACACAAGTCAAATAATTTATTTTCACGGGACTGTTTCCCCGGGAAAAGTATAAATTTAGGCCTTAATTATTGTTGCAGACAGAATCACCTGTCCGCTTGCCGGGCTTAACTTAGCTTTGCTGAGGTGTTAAGTCTAAAACAAGGTATTTCTGCAAATTACAGATAATAAAGAGTATGTACAGATCATTCTTAGTTTCAATATTGATGCTCTTTAGCTTTACCCTGACAGCAAAAGAGCCTGATTCTCTCAGGACTTACAAGCGGGCGGATCTGTCGTTTATTTTCGGAGGCCAGATCCACAATGATAATTTCCTTTATAATCCGGGGTTTTCTTTTCAGGCGGTATATGGAATTATGGTAAATGAATTGCTTGGGATCGGAGCAGGAGCCGGACATCAGGTATTCAGGAATGAAAAATTTATTCCCCTTTTCCTTGAAGTATCGGGTTACAGAAAACCCGGGAAAAACAGTTCTTTTCTGAAAACTCAGGCAGGCTATTCTGTCGGATGGTATACAGGAACCACCGGGATGGAGGGATATGATTACAGGGGAGGACTGTTTTTTGATGCGGGATTTGGCAGAAAATTTCCTCTCGGCAGGAAATCAGATGTGTTGTTCCATTGTTCATACAGGCACCAGTGCGCAAGGGTAGACTATAGTTCCCCGTCATTACAGGAATATGACCAGAAACTTCATTATGATATGATCGTATTTCACCTTGGATTCAATTTCAGGAACAAATAACAACAGGAGTCAACCCCCTGGCTTGCAGATGAAACACAGGCTTATAATACTGGCAATTATTCTTGTCCCGCTTCAGTGCCTGGCACAAAATCTTATTATAAATGAGGTTTGTTATTCAAATAAAAACATTTTGTATGACAAGGATGAAGATACCCCTGACTGGTTCGAATTATATAATCAGGGGAGTCATCATGTGGATCTTGCTGATTTTGAAATAACTGACGATACAAGTAAAAGCAGGTACTGGCAGTTCCCGGAGGTCCGTCTTGAACCCGGGACTTACATTGTCGTCTTTGCTTCAGGCAAGGATATTAAGAAAAAAGAACAGATGCATACTGATTTTAAGCTGGGAAATATGCGGGAATCCTTATTTCTGATTGATAGTGACGGTAATATTGCTGATGAAGTGAAGCCGGTCTGCATACCAACAAATCATACAATTGCAAGATTTCCTGACGGAACAGGTAACCTTGTAGTAATGAAGCCATCTCCGGGTATTACAAATGATAATTCTGAGGTTGTAGCAGTTGATTATCAGATTGATGAATTAAGGATCGATTACCCCGGGGGGATGTATGATTCGCCAATATCAGTGAGCCTGGCTAATAAATACCCGGGTAATGTGATAATGTATACACTTGACGGGGATCTGCCGGATGAGGAATCCTTAATATATGAAAATCCGATACGGATGGAAGATATTTCGCGTGAAGCCAACAGGTTCGCAAACAAGGCGGAGGACGGCATAATTCCAGGCAGGGAAATCTTCAAAGGTAATATACTGCGGGCTGTCGTTTACAGTAATGGCTGCCCTGCAAGCAACGAGATCTCGGGTACTTATTTTATAAATAAGGATGTTAAAAGCAGGTATAAGGTACCTGTTGTCTCACTGATCACTGAAAAGGATAATTTATTCGATGACGAAACAGGTATTTATGTAAGAGGTCATTATGATAATTATAATCAGCGCGGAGGAAACTGGGAAAGGGATGTCCATGTTGAAATATTTGATCAGGAAGGTAAGCTCATCATTGATCAGGATGCAGGGCTGCGGATACAGGGACGACGATCGCGGGAACTTCCACAGAAATCATTCAGATTATATGCAGAAAGTGAATATGGAGAAGAATATTTTGAATATCCCTTCTTCGGGCAGAAACCCGAACTGACAAGGTTCAAAACATTAATACTTCGTGCAACTAACGGTACACACGGATCTTTAATTAAGAACGAGCTTTGCAACAGCATAGTTCAGGATATGAACATTGATTACCTGGCAGGAGAAACTGTTGTCACCTTCATTAACGGAGAATACTGGGGAATCTATAACCTGTCAGAAAGAAATGACAAACATTACATTGAGAATAATTATTGTATTGAAGATCCGGATCTTGATATAATAGGGTATGAGTGGGATATCACTGTTGAGGAAGGCGATAATAATGAATATAACAGATTGACAGATTTTGTCAGAATGGCTGATCCCGCATCCCCTGAATTTTATGAAAGGATCAGTGAAGAAATAGATTTAGACGGGCTTATTGATTATTACTCAGCGCAGCTTTATTTTGCAAATTCCGACTGGCCGAAAAAGAACCTTGAATTATGGAGAATAAGATCAGAAGAATCAAAATGGAGATATTTCTTTTTTGACCCTGATGCCGCAATGGTATGGTTAAACTATGATCAGATTGAGGATCATCTTAAAAAAATAGAAAGTTATCAGATCTATCCGGAATTTTCAACTTTGTTATTCAGTACACTTTTAAGGAATGAGGATTTTAAAAAGGGATTTCAAACGGCATTTCTGAATCATTTAAAAACAACTTTCAACCCCGACACAGTTATAAGGCTTATAAATCGTTTTGAAGAGGTCTATTCACCTCTGGTCCCGGAACATATATACAGGTGGAGATTCCCTGTAAGTAATCCGGAATGGAATAAGAACCTCGACAGGTTAAGGAATTTTGCCGTTTTGCGTCCGATGATAATTGCAGAGCAGCTACATGAGAGCTTTGGTAATCCTTTTATAATTTATCCCAATCCGGGGAAAGGGATTTTTACTGTTACATTTTCAGGGAGTGTCACGACAGTCTTTCTTGAATTATTTTCGGTCAGCGGTGCAAAACTTCTTGAGTTTCCGGTTTTGCCCGGACAGGAGAGAACATTTTATTTCGAAGCTGATTTTCCTCCCGGCTTTTATATTGTTAAGATCACCGCCGATGGGATATCTTATTCCGGCAAACTGATAATACAGTAGTTGATGTGGATTATATCAGATCCGGTAATTTATCTGGATTAAAACTTGTAAACTACAGATAATCCGTATTTATCCGGGTAAAATGAAATATTTTTTTCCGGGAGTTTTTTATGAAAATGAGGTATTAAGTATCCTATTGCTCCGCCTACCAGGGAGCCCGTTATTACGTCAGTCGGGAAGTGTTTCCCTGACCTGGATCTGAAGTATGCCTGCAATGCAGTCCCTGTTATACTTGCTCCCCAGACACCATATTTCAGCTTTGATTCCGGGAAATAATCACTGAATACTTTTGCGACAAAGATGTAATTATAAGCTGTAAGAGAAGCATCACCGGAGAAAAATGAATCTTCAATATCGTTCTTATCAATTGCCTCCAGGAATTCTCCTTTTTCATCGCTCGCCATTTTGTTAACTTCACTTTTGGAGGCATAAGTGAATGGTCTGTATCTGTCTGTAGTTCCCTTTGCAAATGATGTAAGGCCCTGCATCAGCAAGTAGCCCTCCAGATAGATCATGAATAATGAGCCCCTGCTTTTAATATCTCCGGGCATCAGTAACATTGTTGCAGCTGCTCCTGCATTTGATGCTGACCTGAATATTTTCCCCGCATCCATTGATTTCAGATCCCATCTCTCGGCAACAATCCTGTCGACGAGATTCAGATCATTAACATCGTCAGCAGTAAAACTTCCGGTTTTAAAAGGGTGTGTATCTTCGTTCTGTAAAATAATAGTGCCTGCAGCATATGTAAATAAAGCTATTCCTCCGGCAGGCAGGTCCTTTCGTAATGACAGCTCATATGGCGACTTATAGTTCCAGTAACCGTGCTGAGCGAACGCCAGATTAACAGCCAGAAAAAGATTTATTATTAAAATAAGCTTTTTGATAACAGTTCCCTTTTATTATGACATCAACCTCAATAAACGTTTGAAAAGCAAAATTGTTCAATGAACAGTTTAGTTACAGGTGCGGACTGTTGGAACAAATTCAATTAATCTTTGTTATATGTTTAAAAAAATAACGAAAATGAAGAAATATATCTTTTCAATCGCATTTCTACTGATGATTTCACTTACAGTTGCTGGTCAGCAAGGCTTGTCGGTCGGTGATAATTCTCCTCTGTTCAAAGCACCTGCAGATGATGGTTCCACATGGGATATCAGCAAATTCCTGGGGAATAATAATATCGTTGTCTACTTTTATCCTGCTGCAATGACTGGCGGATGTACCAAACAGGCATGTTCGTACCGTGACCATAAAGATGATCTTAAGGCGGCAGGAATTGAGGTTGTAGGGGTAAGTGGTGATAAGATTGAAAATCTCAGGCTTTTTAAACAGGCTGAAAGTCTTAATTTCACTCTGTTATCCGACGAGAAAGGTGATATAGCCAGAGCCTTTGGCGTTCCTCTTTCCGACGGCGGGGCCATTAAGCGCACTGTCGGCGGCAGCGAACATGAGCTTTTACGCGGAGTGACTGCAAAAAGGTGGACTTACGTTATAGGCAAGGATAAAAAGATAATCTATAAGAACGAGTCAGTTAATGCTGAAAAAGATACCGAAGAGGTATTGAATTTTATTAAGCAGCAAGCCGGCAGCTGAAATCCGGTATAAAATACAGTCATTGCATTTCTGCAGGATAACTTATTTGATAAGTAATTTCCTTGCATTGTCCCTGTAAACCATCTTAAGGGTTTGATCACTTAGAAACAGGCCATAAAGTGGCCAGTGATAACCAAACAGATCAGTCTCATAAAAATGTTCATCGGCTGTTTCAAGTATCCGGAAGGTGACTCTGTATATACTCTCTCTGAATGTCATATCGGTACCATAAACTATCCGGTCGCGGTATTTTTCGATAAAGTCATGAACATATTTCGGAATAGGAGCAATCTCGCCGTAACGTGCTGAGATATCAGCATATAGATTCGGGTATTTGTCGAAGTAAGCGGCAAGTACCGAAAGATCGGCACAGCAATTGGCAAGATGAGCGGCAATAAAAATTGTTTTCGGGTGTTTCCTGACTGTATTTTCCAGCCTCTCCAGCATTTCCTCATGAGTCTTTGCTCCGTTTTCGATCTTAATCTCCCACTTTGAAGCATTCATGAGTCCGTCATTTGTCGAATCCATTTTTTCATACATCCATTTATCCTCCGAAATATGCAGGTTAACCGGTAATCCCAGCACGGCGCATTTTTCCCAAAGTATATCCATCCTGGGATCATCGGGAAGCATTATTGTTTTCATTTTTGAAGCAGGGGAGATCCCTTTGCCCTTGAACATTACTTCGCCGACACCTTTGGCCCCGGCTTTAAAACACCTTTCCAGTTCTTTGGCAGCTGCGGGTCCGTATCCCGGTTGTTCATACCCGGTATAATCAAATCCGCACCATAATTCAAACCTGTCGCCATACTTTGAATATAACTTAACCAGATCATCGAACCTTGTTCCCGTGGCACCTGTAAAGACGATTGATTTTTCAATACCGCAGGCATCCATTGCTTTGATCCACCGGACAATTTCTTCATCAGTCCTGCCATAAACATGGGTATGCATATCTATCGCCGGGAATTTTGCTTTGGCTACATCCGTAACAGGAATGTTGTAAATCGATTTCGGACGATAGTCTTTCAGTTTGAGATCATCCACATCCTGTCCCTGGGAGGAGATACTCCCTGAGATTGATAATACTATCGCGGGAAATATGGTTTTAAAATATTTTAATGTTTTCATATTCTTGATATCTTGTTAAGTAAAATGCTCAGTTTATTTTGATCCTTTGTGTCCTTAGTGGGAACTTTGTGCACAAAGGGCACTAAGGTTTTCACAAAGAGCACTAAGAGAGAGAATAATTCACTACTGTTTGATCATAGCAAAGCAGAGGAATTTTTCTGGATTTTAACTATAGCCGTTACTATATCTTCCATATCTTTTTTTGTTCCAAGGAATACTTTCTGACCAAGGGACAAGCCTGTTTCCCTGTCTATCATTTCGTTTACCGGGCAGAGATTTTCCTTTCTGTACTTATCAAGTCTCTCTTTTGAATATATCTTTTTAAATGCTCTCAGGTTGAAGTATGTTTCAATAAACGGATTGCTGTGAAGTGAAGAGTCAATACCGTTACCGAAAGCAACCCCTTCGGCCCTCATCGCCTCACGGAATTTAGGTTTTGACAAACCGTTGAAGTGCTGCTTGTCATAGATCATCTGATAAATATAATATCCCCGTCGTGTTTGTCCCGGGTATTTCTTAGTCGGCCTGACTCCTTTTATTTCTCCCAGGAGTTTTTCAAGATATGCTGCATTTTCATCACGGAGGGTGCTTTGATCTTCTATACGTCTGATCTGACCTGTCAGGACAGCCGCCTGGAAGGGTGTCATCCGGAAATTAGATCCCGGGAAAACTCTTCCTTTATCTCTCGGATCCTTTCCGATATGAGTATAGCCTTTTGCTCTGGCCATAAGATATTCATCATTCCCGATAACCGCGCCTCCTTCACCACTGCAGAGGCTTTTACCGGCCTGGAAGCTGAAACAGCCCATATCCCCTATGGTGCCAAGCTTTTTATTTCTCCATTCCGCCATATGTGCCTGGCAGGCATCTTCGATTACCGGAAGATTGTGCTTTTTTGCAATTGCCATTATTTTATCCATGTCTGCTGCAGCTCCCCCGATATGAACGGGCACAATTGCCCTTGTATTTTCATTTATACGCTCCTCGATCTTATCGGCATTTATCATAAAGGTTTCAGGGTCGGAATCGATAAATACAGGAATTGCAAACAGGTTGAATGCCGGAAGAGCAGTTGCTATAAAGGTATTCGTCTGGGTGATGACCTCATCGCCCGGACCAATATCAATTGCACGATGGGCAGTTTCAAGAGCTGCGGTTCCGGAGCTGGTCGCCACACAGTAATTTACTCCCATTAATGCTGCATACTTCTTCTCGATCTGAAAGACTCTCTCTCTTTCAATATTGCTGTATTCCGACCACACATTGCCTTTAAAGGCATCGAGATATAACTGAATATCGGAATCATCATATATTGGCCAGGATGCTCCCAGTGCTTTTCCTGCGGGACGTACCGGTGTGCCTCCGAGAAGGGCCGGTTTGTTCGCATCCTGAAAAGCGCCTGAATAAAACGATGGAATGCTGTTTACTGCGAGAGCAGCACCTGCTGCCCCAATTGTTGTAGTCTTCACGAAAGTCCTGCGGGTAAGTGATTTTTTCTTCATGACCTGTAATTTTTATTAAAATCACCCCAAGTTAAAATTTTTTACCTGAACAGCAAAAAGCGGTTTAAAATGCAGACAGGGCTGCAAGTGATTACGGATTTAAATGCATTCTTGTCCATGATGCATGTACAACAAGGGACCTTAAGTATGGCGACAGGCTGATAAAAGCGGAGGATGTTCACTATTCAACACTCGTTACACTTAAGAGTTATTCAAACGTTGTATCAACCAGCGAATATCTTAAAGGAGGAAGATAATTATTATAAGCTAAGATTTTAAAGGCAGCAGGAAGCTTAATCAGATTCTTCCACTTCTCTGGCATTCCTATCTATATATATCAGGTTCATATTCCCAGAAATCATTCAGGATAGCGCCCCATTCACCAGAATCATTAATTCCTGCTCCTATGTATGCCTTTTCTCCGATTGAAGTAGTAAAGGCATCTTGTCTTACATCTCCCCTGAGATCTGTTGTTCTTGTCCATATATTAGTTTCCTGATCCCATTCCCAGAAATCCCTGGAATAATTGAATAAATCATTTTCATCATAAGTTGATCCGGTTCCTATATAACCCTTCCTGCCTATTGAAAAACCAATTGCTCCTGACCGTTTTAATCCTCCAAAATCAGCTTTCCTTGTCCATTTATCAGTTTCCTGATCCCATTCCCAGAAATCCCGGCTGGCCCCCCAACCAGAACCGAATATTAAACCGGTTCCGATGTAGCCTTTGTTGCCTATTGAAAAGCCAACAGCTTCACTTCTTGCAGAACTTACCGGAAGTGATGCCTTCTCAGTCCAGGCATCTGCTGCCGGATCGTATTCCCAGAAATCATTTAGACACTTCGTTTCATTATTTGTGAAAAAATTCCCGGTTCCAATGTAACCTTTGGTGCCGATAGAAAAACCAACAGCTTCAGTTCTTGCGGCAGTGACAGGAAGGGATGCTTTCTCAGTCCATTTATCCGTTGCAGGATCATACTCCCAAAATTCATTTGTTACACCACCCTCAAATGTAAGTCCGGTTCCAAGGTAGCCTTTTGTCGCAATCGAAAAACCAACAGCTCCCCTGACTGAATTCCCCGGAAAGTCCGCTTTCTTTGTCCAGATATCGGTTATCTGATCCCATTCCCAGAAATCCCGTGGGGAAGCAAATTCATCCCCGGAACCTGATCCTAAATATACTTTGTTACCAATTGAAAAACTTACAGAACCAAATCCCGATTGTGGTATGTCAGATTTCCGGATTCCTGAAATTGGCGCAGCAGTTGTGAATATGAGCTCGTTACCATAATTTGTACCTTCAATGTTCGTGGCATATGAACGAACATAGTATGTTGTATTTGGAGTCAGATCTGAAATAACAGATAAATAGGGCCCTGTTCCTCCACCATCTGTTGTTTTGCCGTAACTAGTGGTGGGATTCGGAAATATACTCCAGCAGACACCCCGGGCAGTAACTTCAGCTCCGCCATCATCATTTACCACGCTTCGCGATACCGCACTAATTTGCGTAACATCATAGACCTGAAAAGTAAATATCTCAGGAGGAGACTGGTCTTTATTACATGATTGGAAAATACCCGTTATACCAAGTGAAAGAAAAACAAGGGCTGTAATTTTTGATACGTTTTTCATGGCAGTTAGTTTTCTCTGTTAAACACATGAACTATCTAAGCTTAAAACAATCAGTAAAAAAATTTGTTTATGCAGGAATCTACTTTTTTTAACCCATTTTTTGATTAGTAACCCCATATTTTATTAAAATTTGTCATTCTCTGACCACTTTAAAAGAAGACTTGTTAGTTTAAATAAATATTATTAGGTTTGAGACTGAGCCAATTATTTTCTTATCAAAACTTCAGGATGATATTATGAAACAAGGAATACGAATATTTTTGATTGCAGTAATTTTTATCGGGTCATCAGCTTTTATAAAGAAGAATAAAAATAACGGAGGCTTTTTTGAAAATTTCAGCAGATCTTCTTCCAGGAATTTCAAGCCTCATACCGGGGGAAAAGGAGCTGATTTTATATGGAAGTTTGGAGTACGTTCCCCTTCGGATCGGAAAACAAAGGTACTCTCATTAAAAATAGATCCGGAAGATCCTGCAGGCGCCGGGCGAGGTCCGGAAGTAATTTCGAACAATTTCACACATTTCGGCTCTTATGCCACACGTCTAAAAATTCCTGATGTGAGAAATATTCAACCTGATGCAGGCGCTGTAATCGGCTATTTTACATATCATGTCGACGATTCCATCGGTCTTAGTGAAATAGATTTTGAATGGCTGATTGCCGATCCGGAAATCATTTATGTCGGAACCTGGACAGGTCCACGCGGAGACCTGAGACGAATCGGGCGTACAATAAATATGGCAAAGGGAATTATATATAACACTTCATACAGAGAACGTCTTAGTGGCCTGACAAGACCTCTCACGGGCCTTCAAAATCAGCCTGAATCAGTTCCGGTCGTTGAAGGTTATGATGCATCATCTCAATTTTACACATACGGATTTGACTGGTATCCTGATCGCATACGGTGGTGGATGCTTCATCCGGCAACTGCCGACACCCTTGTATTATGGGATTACCAGGGATCCCTGGAGGGAATACCTCAGAATAATACACGTTACCGGATGAATTTCTGGCATACAGACAGCTGGCCTGTTGAAACAAATCCTAATTCAATCGAAAAACCTCTTCATCCTTATGAAACGGAGATTGACTGGATGTCTTATGATCCTTTTAAATTCGTAAACTGATACCATTTAGCAGCCAGGACAACAAAACAATGAAAATCAATATACAACCTGCAATTTTTCTGGCAGCATTTCTGATCGGTCTTTCTGCATGTGAGTTTACGCCTTCGGAGATTCCTTTGACTGAAATTGAAAAACCATCAGAGATTCCCCCTCAAATCTTGATTGATTTGAAGCCGGAGATGGAAATCTTACGGATTTCCGGGCCAACCTGGATATCATACTCTGTTGAGACTGGCATCCGGGGGTTATATAATATTGAATTTAAATTTGATAATGTGGGTATGGCCAGTTTATATTTTGAATCCGCGGGAAAGGTTAATGCTTTTATTAATACAGATACAATCAGGGAAGGGATAGGGATGCATGAGTTGGAAATTTTCACTTATACTGCCACCAACTCCGGAAGTATTGCTGATAAAACCGGTATCGAACAATACTTGTATAGAATTACATGGCCGGTATATTTAAATAAGTATGCAAAGGATAAATTCAAATTAAATGATCCGGAAGTTTTTTCTGATGGTATTACATTGAGCTGGCCCGAATATGATTATGCTGATTTTGCCAAATATGAGTTATACTGGAACAGGTACACTGCCCAGAACGGGAAAGTGAGTATTTCAGATCCACGTCAGAATTCATATTGCGACAAATTCTATGTTGAGGGAATATATTGTACATACACATTATACCTTCATTTAAAAGATGAAGACTTCCGTTCTGACAATGTAAATTTTCTAAGACCTATTGAAAATCCGGAGGTTAAGGTTAATGAAGACAGGAGTGTTGATATAAATTGGGTTCATTCAAAAAATGAGGAAAATGTTCAACTTTATTACATTGATGTCTCAGTTCCTGTATACGGGTATTCTGAAGAGCATGAGATTACAGACATGGCTGACACTTCACTTCGTCTGAGCAGGCGAATTGGTTTTGGAGGCGACTACAAGGTTCGGCTGCGCTATATTCCTAAGGGATTTGACAATTATTATTCAACACTTGAAACTACCGGCGGTATAAGCACCTTTGCCCTGGGAGACTCTGTCCCGGGATTTCAGACGGCATTTGTAATTCAGGGAGAGAATTCTCTCATTCTTTATAAAAACGGGACCTGTTTAAAATGGAATTTTCTGACAGGTGAAAGTTCTGCTTCAGTTACATTTCCCTCTTCTCCAAACGTTCGTATTCCAGATATCACAGGTTCTCCGGATGGGAATTATTTTGGTTATTTTGAGAACAAGGAATTTGTTATACGTCGCAGTTCAGACTTGTCAGCTGCCGGCAGGCTTGATGTTGAAGCTTACGACGGATCTAATTTTATTGTAGCGGATGTTTCAATTTCAAATAATGGATTGATTGCCACTGTCTCCAATAATTATTTACGAATTTTTGATATCGGAACCGGTGCTAAATTACTTGAGAAATATTTTGGTGATGATCATTATCTTAAAGAAGCTTTAATCTCACCGGATGGAAAAAATATCGCCATCGTGGCAAATGGCTACCAGGAGAGGACAAATACATTGATCTATAGTAGTATTGATGGAGGTCAGCTTAATGAAACCGGACGAGTTAACGGGGTCGGGAATGATTACTATGCTGTTACGGCTTTCTCTCCGCAGACTGAACAGAAATTTGTAGTATCACGCTGGAAGGAGATGTACAGCTATGTTGTGGAAGTCAGGGATTCCCGTACTTTTGAATTGCTTCATTCTGTTGGAATTCCATCTATGTTCGTACCTGTTGTTTATGATTTTACAGCCAACCGGGTAATTTCCCGGTATCAGTCTTTTCCGCCGGAGAAATATTCTTACCTGACTGATATGGCAAGCGGAATAAACAGGAAAATAGTTCAGTTTACAGGAAGAGAACCTCTCATTTTTACGGAAGGGACCGTTTATTCCGGTAATGGCAGATCAATTGTGATTGACAATTTTCTTCTTGAATAATTCAATTGTATAATGAGAAAAATCATCCTTACATTTTGTATTATACTATCAGTAAAGCTTTCAGCACAGTTTGATCCGGATAAGATAAAATTCGGAATTGAATCAGGATTTTCTTTTTATGACCAGGAAGATTTGAAATTAATAAATCAGAATTTTAAAAAACAACTTCCTTTCGAAACAAAAATTATTGATGATTTTAAGCCTTTACTTTATTTTGGAGGGTATTCACAATATGAATTATTTGATCGCTTTGCCCTGGGGCCTGTTTATGAATATCATTATACCGGTTCACGTCTGGGTGCCAGAGATTATTCCGGAACGTTTTCATTTGATCAGTATATTAAATCCCATCAGATCGGAATGAAATTCAGTTATTCACTGATAAATGAAACCAAAAAAGCCTTTATAGCTGAAATGAATACCGGAATAAATATTACAAAATGGAAGACTGACACAAAGCTGGAAGCAGGTGAAGACGGAGTGTTTTTTGAACAGAATAAGGACAATTTTACAGGTAAGAGCTGGAATATCACTCCTTCACTTAAATATATTTACAGATTAATCCCTCACCTTTCTTTATTCGGAAATTTAGCTTATTCTTTTGATCTTGTCAGGAAATATAGATTAGAGGAGGATAAAAGTCTTGATATCTTAAAAACTCCCCACTGGAGCGGCCTGAAACTATCAATAGGAATGGAATTCTGATTTTAATTTCATAATTTAGCCTGATGACATCAATATAATAAATCTGACAAGGAATTTAAGTTTTACCTGGCCCTGAAAATCAAACCTGGAGCAATGAAAGATCAGCTTGCCCTGAGGATAAGAAATGGAGATGAATACGCTTTTGAACTGCTCTTTCGTAAGTATTATGTAAGATTATGCGGCTTTGCCAATAAATTCCTGAATGATCCCGAAGAATCACGGGAAATCGTTCAGGATGTTTTTTTGGGGTTATGGGAGGCAAGAGAAGATATAAGACCGGAAGATTCCCTTAATTCATATCTTTTCAGGATAACCCGGAACAAAAGTATTAATAAGCTTCGCAGGAGACGTGTTGAATCAAAATATACTGAAATTTTACAACTGGTCTATGCTGAAAAAAGTGAAATTTCTCCTTACGATTCTCTTCTTGTGAATGAACTTGATAACGAAATCTCCACAGCTGTAGGCAAACTACCTGTTAAATGCAGGGAAATATTCGATTTAAGCAGAATGGAAGGTCTTAAATACAACGAGATCGCCACAATCCTGCATATATCTGTTAAAACTGTTGAAGCGCAGATGTCCAGGGCGCTGAAAATTATCAGATTTGAGCTGAAGGATTACCTTAC
>CAZWUB010000004.1:0-2333 GCA_964637415.1 uncultured Rikenellaceae bacterium | reverse complement strand
TAAGGGTAAACAGGCTTCAGATTGTATTATCATATATTAAAATTCAAACATGAAGGAAGAATTGGACTACAGGGAGCTGGTGATTAAGTTTTTAGCCGGAGAGATTTCAGAAAACGAAGCAGAGATTTTAAAGGGATGGCTTAAAAAGGACCCGGCCAACAGGAGGGTTTTTGATGAAGAGAATGAGCTGTGGCAAAAAACAGGTATAAAAACTATTCTTGAACATTTTAAAACTGATGAGGCCTGGTCGGAAATATCAGGGAAGATTGGATTGGCAAAGAACAGGGGAACCAATATTGTGACAATCAATATAAATAAATTCAGGATTCTTGTCGCAGCCGCCTCTGTTGCATTTCTTGTTGCAATCGGAGGTATAACCCTATGGATGACTGAAAGAAAATCAGGGAAAATTATTGCGGGCGCATCAACTGTTGTAAGTACAAATGAAGGAGAAAAGGCCAGGATCTTCCTCTCAGACTCAACAAAGATCATAATTAATTCAGGAAGCAATATCGAATATCAGTCAGGCTATAATGTTAATGAACGTGTTGTTAAGCTAAACGGAGAGGCATTCTTTGATGTTCAGACAAACCCTGAAAAACCCTTTCTTGTAAAGCTTGGTGAGATGACAATTTCTGCAGCGGGTACTCAGTTCAACGTTTTTTGCTATGATAATGAAGATCGTATTGAAACAACCCTTGAAGAGGGTAACTTAAAGGTTGAAATACCCGGAGGGGAGTCAATTGAACTGAAAGCCGGCCAGCAGGTTGTCTTCTTTACAAAAAAGAACAAAACAGTTGTGAGAGATGTAAATACTGAGACCTACACATCCTGGAAAGAAAACAAACTGAGATTTATAGATACACCATTCGAGGAGGTATTAAGAGGAATTGGCAGATGGTATAATGTCACTTTCGAAGTTACAAGCCGTGATCTTCTTGAACTGCGATATACTGCTACATTTATTGATGAGTCAATCGAAGAAGTGATGCAGATGTTAAAGGTAGTAAGTCCTATTACATACAAAATTCATAACCGTACAACAGTTAAGGACAAGTATTATCTGAAACCTAAAATTGTTGTGGGGAAAAGAAAAAGTTCTGTTTGAACCTGATTGAATTTCTAAACTACTATAATCCTGATTTGCCTATGAAACATTAGCCTTTATGACAAAAAAGCAAGGAAGCCCTTCCCGGCCTCCCTGCAGTTTTTAAAGCATTTATACCTGTGTTTAGCCCGGTAAAATGCGATTTAGTTTATTAACTTTCTAAATCATACAAATTTATGAAAAAAATCTTTATTGTTTTAAATACAGATTTGTTCAGAGTCTGTACGCATAAAATCTTCAGGATCATGAAACTAACCTACTTTCTGTTGTTTTTTTCGATTCTCAGTGCATTCAGCAGTTCAACATATTCCCAGTATACAAAGCTGAACCTCCAGATGGAGGATGTTCCTATCCAGACAGTGCTGAATGCAATAGAAGGACAGAGCGAATTCTTTTTCCTTTACAGCTCAAAAATGATAGATGTTACCCGAAAAGTAGACATAAAAGCTGAAGGCCAAAGTGTTTATGAAATTATGGATCAGCTTTTTGCAGCTACAGATATTAAATACACTGTAAGGGACAGACAGATACTTCTTGTAAACAAGGAGACCGAACCTGTTGTAATACCGGCGCAGAGAAGGATCACAGGACGCATTACCGACGAAAACGGATCGCCTGTTCCGGGGGCAAATGTTACAGTTAAAGGATCAACTGTAGGAGCGATAACTGATATTGATGGCAGATACAGCCTGACACCCCCCGACAGAGCTGAAATTCTGATAGTATCGTTTGTCGGCTATATGTCTCAGGAAATAAATATCGGTAATTCCTCGACAATAAATGCTACTCTGGTCCCGGACACACAAGCCCTTTCTGAAGTGGTTGTTGTCGGATACGGATCACAGAGGAAAAGCGACATTACCGGTTCTGTAAGCTCGGTCAGGGGACCGGACCTGGTTCAGCTGCCCTCAATCCGGTCAGATGAAGCATTACAGGGACGTGCCGCCGGCGTTGTTGTCACAAATAATGACGGCGCTCCGGGCGGATCAGCAACGATCAGGATCAGGGGAGGAAATTCAATAACAGGAAGCAACAACGCTCTTGTTGTAATCGACGGATTTCAGGGGGGCGACCTTAGTTCTTTAAACCCTAATGAGGTGGAATCAATAGAAGTACTTAAGGATGCCTCTGCTACAGCTATTTACGGATCAAAGGGTGCCAACGGAGTAATTCTTGTTACAACAAAAAGAGGAAAGACCGGCGCTCCGATATTTGATTACAGCTA
>CAZWUB010000003.1:67162-71368 GCA_964637415.1 uncultured Rikenellaceae bacterium | reverse complement strand
TGCTCTACCGGCTGAGCTACTGAATCTTTCTCTTAATTTGCGTGTGCAAAGGTATTATAATTTTGAAATTTTACAAAGTATCTCTTTTTTTTTCAGGATCAAATTTCTGTTAACTCCTTTTCAGGGAATTGACCTGTTAACTTTCTTAATCTGTGAAGCCCTTCCGCTAAGAAAGGGCAATGAACCTGTTAAGCCAAATCGCTAATTGAACGCTGTAATTTGAGTTAATAGATTACAATAGGTAGAGCATCCCGCTTTGCGGGAGGGTCCTGGGTTCGAATACCAGCTGGATCACGTGAATTGAGATGTTCCGCCTGGAACATCTTTTTTTATTTGGTTAATAGTCAAAATTCCATCAACCTTTATGCTTTTCAATTGTTTATGTCTTTAATCGGGAGTCTATTTACCTCATTAAAAACAAAACACTATGAAAAGAAATCTGCTCATTTTAACCAGTGTCTTTTTTACAGTTTTTGCTACTGGTCAATCCACTTTTAAGAAATCAGGGATTGCTGTTAATGAAAAATTTAAGGGTTTTGATTACTATCAGGAATCTCTTAACGAAGGAGAAAGGCCTGACAGCTTTTTGTTCGAATCCTGGGATAAAACTATCACTGACTGGATAAATACCACAAAAGTTTTATCAGTATATGGGGCAACCAGCCAGACTGATATTACTCTTTCATGGGAAAAAACATCCATTCCAAATAAATGGGTTAGATCTTATAAGACAGAATCAAATTACGATGCCTTTGGAAATCTGACTTCCACAATTAGTTATGTCTGGGATATTAACATTATTCCCAATAATTGGGTCAGCACCTCCAAAACCGAAAACACCTATGTAAATGGTAATAACACATTATCAATTAGTTATATATGGGATGGGAGCCAGTGGATTCAGACTGGTAAAACAGAAACCACCTATAATCAGAATCAGAAACCAACAGTAGAAATTACTTCGATAGGCTTCTTTAATCAGTGGCAAAATTCAGGTAAGACTGAATATTACTACGACCTATCCGGGAAGGATACCCTTGAAATAGATTATTCCTGGCAAATAAATAATTGGGTAAATTCTGAAAAAACAAGATTTGCATATAACGCCAGCGGGAAGGTCATTACAGAAACTACCCTGGAATGGGACGAAACACTCTCTGTGCCTGCCTGGATTAATTCCGGAAAAACTGAATATACTTATGATTCCAACTGGAACATAACTTCAATGATCTCATTTGAATGGGATAAAACTCCGAAACAATGGGTTGGCTTAGTGAAAATGGAATGGGGATTCACAGGTAATGAGATAACTTCGGTAATCACTTATTTATGGGATGAAGCCATCAATCCTGCAACCGGATGGGTTAATTATGCCAAAACTGAAAAATCAGGTTCTGGTACTCTGCCGAACAATGTAAGGTTTACCGAGATGAAAAGCTATTCATGGGAATCAAACCAATGGTCACCTGCCAAAAGGGATACGTATTATTATTCCGGCCAGGCCACTTCCGTAAATGATTACCCATGGCAAAAAGAAGTAATTGTATATCCGAATCCGGCAAAGGACTTTATAATTTTCAATTTATCAGATGTGGGGGAGGCTGGTATCGTTGAGCTCTACAATGTTCATGGAAAAAAAGTCATTGAGCATAAGTTGTACGGAAATAACCGGATACCTGTCAGCAACCTTAAGAAAGGTATATATATCTATAAATTTAACTATAAGGGATTTGTTTATAAAGGCAAAATACTTGTAGAATAAATTAATTCATTATTGTCAATATTTCAGAATCTGAAGTAAACTGATTTTCATTGAGTAACAGCCTGCCTGTTTACAGGAGGCAGCCTGCCTGAATGAATATCATAAAGTCTTTTATTATTTTCCTGAGGGTCTTCCCGAATAATCCAGAAAACTCTTACCTGAATTATCCTTCAGTTCACGGTTTGCTCCTTTTTCCAGTAATATCTTAATTGTCTCTTCGTGGCCGTTACGGGCTGCAACGATAAGAGCAGTTGCCCCATCTGATTGTCTCAGGTCGATCTTTGCTCCCTTTTCGAGAAGCAGTTTGACAATTTCGGAATGTCCGTTCAAAGCTGCCAGAATAAGAGCACTGAACCCATCAGGTCGCCGGAGGTCGACCTGTGCACTATTTTCGAGAAGTAACCTTACCATTTCAGGATAACCATTTATTGATGCCTGCATGAGCGGACTTATCCCTTCATTATTAAGGAGATTGACCTGAGCTCCTCTGATAAGAAGCTGTCTGACAATTTGTATATTTCCGCTTTGTGAAGCCATCATCAGAGGTGTGTTCCCTCCCGAATCGGTTAAATCATGGTTTTTTTCTTTCTCAAGCAACAGTCCTGCTACCTCCTGATAGCCTTTCTGTGTGGCAAGCAGAAGAGCTGTCGCTCCTGCTTTATTCTGTATTGCCGGATCTGCTCCCCTTTCAAGCAATAACCTTACTGTTTCAGGGTGACCGTTAAGTGAGGCCTGCATCAGTGCAGTAGTCTGATAGGATCTTTCCCGGAGATCAGGATCAACGCCTTTGTCGAGAAGAAATTTTACAGCCTCTGTGAATCCGTTTTGTGCAGCTATTATGAGAGAATTCATTCCGTCGTTCCTGTTCTGATCCATTTCGGCTCCGTTTTCAAGCAGAAATTTCATAACATCAGAGTGTCCGTTCTGTGATGCACAGATCAGGGCTGTAGATCCATCACTACGTTGAGAATTTATATCCGCTCCCCGGCCAAGTAATAATCTGACAATATCAATTCGTCCCCTTAATGAAGCCCAGATAAATGCATCAGCTCCATCACTGGTCTTTACATTCATATCAGCTCCGTTATCGAGAAGTAACCTTACTATATCTGTCTGGCCATTCTGTGTGGCAAGGATCAGGGCTGTGGCACTGTTGGTACTCAGTGAATTTATATTAACCCCTTTGCTAAGTAAAGTCCTCACAATTTCTATATGTCCGTTCATTGAAGCTACCATCAGTGCAGTAAACCGGTAGGTACTTTCAGCATCAAACGGAGCATCTTTTTTAACCATAACCTTCACCGGTTCAATGTGCCCGCTTACAGCAGCACGGATAAATGCCGTCTTCTTTGTGGTATTCTGATCAGCAACCGGATTAAATCCTGGTTTTATAAGTAATCTGACAACTTCAAGCCTCCCGTTCTGAGATGATGCAATTACAGCAGTCAGGCGACCCAGACTCTCAAGGTCGGGAATCTGGTTTTCATAGAGCACAGCCCTCACAGTTGCTGTCATTCCATCCTGGGCATTTATTACTATTGCATCTGTCCCGTCGCTGTCAGTTAGCGCTGCTCCTCTTTCCAGCAAAAGTTTAACAACATCTGTATGTCCGTTTAGTGATGCAATAAAGATGGCATCAGCCCCATCCCTGCATTTCATGTCCGGCCTGGAACCCCTTTCAAGAAGTAATCTTACAATATCAGTGTAACCCTTAAGTGAAGCCATGAACAGTGCCGTAGAACCGTCAGAATCCTGCAGGTTGGGATCTGCACCCTTATCCAGCAAAAGGGTTACAATATCAATATGTCCTCCAAGAGCAGCCTGAATAAGTGCAGTGGTAGTATAAAGCTTATCCCTGAATTCTACTTCAGCTCCTTTCTCAATAAGTATTTCTGCAATATCATAAAACCCGTTTTGTGATGCCAGCATAAGTGAAGTAAATCCGTCAACAGCCTTATGGTCAGGATCCGCACCGTTTTCAAGCAATGATTTAACAACTCCCGTAAAACCATTCTGAGAAGCCACCATTAATGACGTAAATCCGTCAGTAGCTTCCAGATCGGCCTCTGCTCCTTTCTTAAGTAAAAGATTTACAACATTTTCATGACCATTATATGCTGCAAACATTATAGCAGTTGTCCCTTCGATTGCTCTCAGATCAGGATCAGCTCCCCTTTCGATCAATATCCTGCACACTCTGCCAAAGCCTCTTTCAGCTGCATACATCAGAATAGTACGGTTGTACTCGTCAGTATAATTTACCGAATCTACCTTACGGGCTTTAATGAGAGCTTCATAATGATTATTACTCTTAAGCGCATTGATCAGCTGGGTGACAGAAGGGTCTGATTGACTCTGCAGGTTAGAAGCACAGAACAGAAGGAGAAGGCTGGAAACTAGTATATTACAAAATGTTTTCATAAGATCGCATTCTGCTGCATGAT
>CAZWUB010000003.1:0-67062 GCA_964637415.1 uncultured Rikenellaceae bacterium | reverse complement strand
AGGCTTAACCGTTTTTGTAAGGTTATTCGGATAGTACAGGAATCTGCCTGTTAATTGATTCCTCAAGTGAAATAAGTGTCTCGGTCCTTACAATCCCCGGAATGTTCTGGATCTTATCTGTAAGAATATCACGGAGATGCTCATTATCTCGTGTATAGACTTTCACAAACAGCGAATAATTACCGGTAGTATAATGACATTCAATTATTTCAGGTATATCCTGGAATTTCTTTATAACATCCCGGAAATGGCCGGGGTGTTCAAGAAAAATGCCGATATAAGCGCAAGTTTTGAACCCGACAAGTACAGGATCAACCTTGAACTCAGAGCCCCTTATAACACCGATGCGGATGAGCCTCTGAACCCTCTGATGAATTGCAGCACCGGAAACGCCGCACTCACGTGCCACTTCAAGATAGGGTATCCTGGCATTCTTTGTAATTATGTCCAGTATTTTCCTGTCAAGATTATCAATTTGTAGATTTTCAGTCATTATAATAGGTATAAGTTAATGTAATATAATAAAGTCCATCTTAAGCTAAAAATATTCAAGCAAAAGATAAAGAAAATAATCTTTATAAACAATGCGATTTTACCTTAAAGTTTAAAGGTCCGGGTTTAAAATGAATTAAAAATCAAATTTATTTATTAATAAACCCGATGATATCCCTGATATCGGAAAAACCCTTTGTAATGATGTATTTTTCAATACCTTCCAGAACACTGACTGCCGTCTGGGGATCAATAAAAGATGCCGTACCCACCTGGATTGCAGAGGCACCTGCAAGGAAAAATTCAATTGCATCATCAGCATTCATAATGCCACCTATACCTATAACGGGTATTTTTACTGTCCTGGCTGTCTGCCAGACCATCCGCAGTGCAACCGGCTTAACGGCAGGTCCTGACAATCCTCCTGTAATTGTAGCAAGTGAGGGCTTCATATTTTTAATATCAACAGCCATACCCAGAATTGTATTTATGAGGGATATTGCATCAGCACCTTCTTCTTCAGCAATAATGGCAAAATCTGTAATGTTTGTAACGTTGGGAGAAAGCTTGACAATAAGTAGTTTTGAGCAGACCTTTCTGACTTCCCTGATTACTTCCCTGGCTGATTTAGGGTTGGTACCGAAGGCCATTCCTCCCATCTTAACATTCGGGCATGAAATATTCAGCTCAATTGCAGGAATCCGGTCCAGCTTGTTAACTCTTTCAGTAAGTGATACATAATCATCAACATAACTACCATTAATATTAACTATTACGTTTGTATCGTAATCCTTCAGAACCGGATATATCTTTTCCTCAAAATAGTCAATCCCCTTATTCTGCAGTCCCACTGAATTAAGCATGCCAGACGGCGTTTCAGCCATACGGGGATAGGGATTTCCTTCTCTGGGCTCCATTGTTGTTCCCTTTACAATAATCCCTCCCAGACGTGAAACATCCATAAAATCGTCAAATTCAGAGCCATATCCAAAGGTACCTGATGCTGTGAGCACAGGGTTTTTAAAATGCAGATCTCCAATATTAAAATCAAGCTTCACCATTTCAGATCATTTATATTGAAAACAGGCCCTTCTGTACATGTGCATACATTCCCATTAACAGTATCGACGATACAGCAGAGACAGGCACCTATACCGCAACCCATCAGGTTCTCGAGCGATACTTCACAACGGATATTCTGTTCTTTACAGTAACGGGCAACGGCTTTCATCATCGGATCAGGACCACAGCAGTAAATTACATCATACCTGTTTGAGGAGAGTATCGGATGATCAGTTATAAAGCCTTTTGTACCAAGGGATCCATCCTCGGTTGTCAGAAAAACTTTACCAAGTCCTGAATATTCATCATATTCAATAACACGCTCGCTACTGCGAAAACCAAGCAGAATATCAGGTACAAAACCATTTGATTTTAAATATTTTCCGAGAAACAAGAGCGGAGCAACCCCACATCCACCACCTGTAAGAAGTATACGATCACCCTTTGAGGGCAGGGAAAATGAATTTCCCAACGGATAAATAAGATTAACCTGATCCCCGTTACGGAGTCTGGAAAGTGCTTCAGTTCCTTTTCCGGCAATCTGAACAAGCAGCCGGAAAGTATTCTGGGAATAATTTACATCATGAACAGAGATAGGCCGCCTGAGAAATGTATCCGGACTTCCATCGACTTTAACCTGGACAAATTGTCCCGGTTTCATTTCAGGAATTCGTCCGTTAGCAGTCAGCTCCAGAATAAAGATATCTTTGCTAAGTTTCTTATTTTCAACAACTTTAAGCGACTCTATCCGTTTTGTCATCCAGCCTTGAATTTCGGACAAATATACTACTCTTTTTTCGGGTAATATTCCCTGAAGCTGTTATTATTGTAGAACCAGACTATCTTTTCCACGGTAATCTGATCATCAATTTCATATATCTCCGATTTTTCTTCTTTCTCAGACTTTCCGTCGTCAGAAGACTTTTTATCATGTTCCTTATCCGCTAAACTCTGGTCTTCTGAAGGCTGATTGAACAGATCAGGTAATATCTGCTCTTTATACATGGTACCCTTACCGAAAAGAAGCCATTCCACGGACAGAAATCTATATTTTTCAAGCATTTTAAGGATAAAATCCAGACTGGGTTTATTCCTTCCTGATAAAATATGCGAAATACCTGATGGCTGAACGCCTATATCTTCAGCAAACTGAGCTGAAGTTTTGTTTTCGGCTTTTAAAAACTCAAGTATACGATCTTTCATTTAATATTAATCAGTTTTACAAATGTAAATATAATATAAATTACATGTGTAATTAATGTTATTTACATGTGTAATTCTGTAAATGCCTGACTGGTTTATCAGATATCATTATGAAATTAATCCATTGTAAATCAGTCATATATTTTCTTTAATTTATGATGTAAAACTTTAGATTAGATCATTATAATACTGGTTTATAAGTATATATAAGATATATCTAAACCAAATAACAGTATTTTACATCGTAAAGTCAGATTTATTATGGGTAATCAGTTACTTGAGGCAGTATAATGTATTGATTTTATATATATTATAAATTACTTATTTTAAATCTCAGGAAATTTTACATTTGTAATTTAATGATTATAATTAATCTGATTACATAAGTGAATATTCAGCTTTGATGCTGTGTTTACATCTGTAACCTGGTTATTTTTGAATGGGTTTACCACTTCAGTCTCTGCCCTTCCCTATCACAGCAACCAGCCGACCTCAGTATTTCTTCCTTTTACCCTGTCTTTTATATATGTCTTCCCCTTTTTATCCTCATCTCCTCATCTCCTCATCTCCTCATCTCCTCATCTCCTCATCTCCTCATCCTCTCTTCCCCTCTTGCATATCTTAACCCTTCCCCCTTATCCCCCTTCCCTTAAGACCAAGGGAAGGGGGGTAACATAGATTCAACTTTAGTGACCCTTCCCCTTAACCTTAAGGGGAAGGGAAGGGATAGGGTTATGAAACGAATCAAGTGGAATGGGAAGGGATAGAGTTGTGAATAGAAATTAAGGTGAAGGGATGGATGGGTTGTGAAACCAACCAACGGGAACTGCAGAAATGAATTTTAACTTCTGTAAAGTTCAATTTTCACTGACTCTCCTCCTGTCAGATTCAAATTTTGAATTCTGACAAGGTTAATTTGTGAAAATAATACTCTCAAAAATGATTAAATCAATTGATATTCTGAGAGAAATATCTTTTTATGAATGCCTGAAAAGAGAAAATTGGAATTAATCAGAATGTGAAACTAATCCGTATTTCAGGAGTACTGTAGATCTCGTAAGGATCATCCAATGCCCACAAAGCGATAATATTGAGTGCTCCCCGCCGTCCCATCGGCTGACTTATACCTCCGCCGAAAAGAAGGGCATTAACATTAAACCGCTCCGAACCGGCCTGAGTATTGTTCCAGAAATCAGACTCGAAGCTTTGGATTTCATCCTCCGCGTGAACGAACAGCCCTAAATGAATTCCTGCCGGTATTATATTATTGATATCCTGTATAAGAACCAGCTGGGTATATACTCTTGCACCAAAGATACTGGTGCTGCCATAGTTTTTAATTGCATAATAGGTATATTCCGGTCCGGCTGCAACAGCCACACGTGGCAGTAACCATAAGCCGATTACCGGTGCTAGTTCAATATCTGTGTAAGTTCCGAACTGGAGACCGAATTCCCCGCCAAAGAATATCCTTTCGCGAAGCGGTGGTATATCTTTATTCACTTTCTGCGAACTGACAATTGCAGGCCAGGTCAGAAAGATTGCTGTTATTATTATTGCAGGAATGATTCTTCGGGTAGCTGAAAAATATTTTATAGTAACCATAATTACATTTTTGTAACTTTGATGTTGTCATACAAATAAACGAAAAAAAACATTTTATTATATATCATTCTGTAAAATGAACATCATAGTAAATGGCGGAACAAGGGGTATAGGAAGAGAGACAGCCCTCTTTCTCGCAAAAAAGGAAGACAACACAGTACTTGTGACCGGAAGGAATAGAGATGCCCTTAATCAGCTGGGAACCGTACCTGCAGCGGGCAGAATAATTACATATCAACTTGATATATCAGAATTTGAGGGGCAGGCAACTGCATTCGCAAAAGCTGTTTCCTCCAGGCTTGGCACTGTTGATGTTCTTATAAACAGCGCCGGTTTGCTGATTTCAAAGAGCTTTGCCGGTTTCACATCAGAGGAAGTCCGAAAAATAATGGAAACAAATTTCTTTGGACCTGCATCTGTTATCAGGACTTTACTGCCACTGATGAAGAAAGGCTCTCATATTATTAATATTTCAAGTATGGGAGGGTTCCAGGGAAGTTCAAAATACAGGGGATTATCTTATTACAGTGCTTCAAAGGCTGCACTCTCATGTTTGTCGGAATGTCTTGCAGAAGAATTCCGTGAAGAAGGCATAATAGTTAATTGCCTTGCTCTCGGATCGGTACAGACCGAGATGTTTGAGGAAGCTTTTCCTGGATTTAAGGCACCAGTTAAAGCAGATGAGATGGCTGAACTGATTGGAGAATTTGCCGTGAAAGGAAGCAGGTTTTTTAATGGTAAAGTAATTCCCGTTGCTTTCAGTAATCCCTGATTTCTATCTTGCCGTCAAGTGCAAGCAAACCATTGTAGGCCAGAGATTTTAATTCATCTTCACCGGGGAAGACCACAACCCGGGCAATAAACCTGACCATAGTTCTGATCCTTTCCACATGGTCGGCCTGTTTTGCCATCCCTCCAGTAAGGATTATTGCATCTATATCACCTTCGAGAACTGCAGCGGCTGCCCCTATTTCCCTTGCTGTCTGATAAGCTGCTGCATCCCTGATCAGAATAGCTTTCCTGTCACCTTCAGCGGCTCTCTTACAAACATCCATAAAGCTGTTTGTACCGAGATAAGCAACCATTCCGCCTTTTCCGGTTATCATTGCCTTTATTTCAGCGTGGGTATATTTACCACTGAAGCAAAGGTCGGCCAGCTGTCCTGCAGGCAGACTTCCCGACCGTTCGGGAGAAAACGGGCCATCTCCGTTAAGTGCATTATTCACATCAACAACCCTGCCCTTTCGATGCGCACCGACACTAATTCCACCACCCATGTGTACAATTATCAGGTTAAGAGCTTCATAAGGCTTACCTTCAGATGCTGCAAACATCCTTGCCACGGCTTTCTGGTTAAGAGCATGAAAGATTGAGACTCTTTCTATTTCCGGATGTCCTGATACTCTGGCAACAGGCTGTAGTTCATCAACAACCACAGGATCAACAATATATGCTCTTGAGTTTGGCATATCAGCAGCTAAGCCATTTGCAATCAGTCCTCCCAAATTACTGGCATGCTGTCCCATAAGTCCCTTCTTAAGATCTGAGATCATCTTTTCATTTACCTCATATATTCCGGATTCAATAGGTCTGACCAACCCTCCTCTCCCAACAATTGCACATATTTCCGAAAGATTGGTTTTCCTGTCTCTAAGCTCATTAATTATCAGTTCTTTTCTGAAATCCAGCTGGTCGGTGATCTCCCTGAAAGGACTTATGTCCTCTATTGAATGTGGGAGATTTTTCTCAAATATGAGTTCCTCTTCTTCATAAAGAGCAAATTTTGTTGAGGTGGAACCCGGATTAATTGCCAGGATCAGTCGTTTTCCCATGCACATTAACAATAAGTTGAACAAATATAGTGACCTTTCAGTCCATCAGACAAGCAAGTGCAATGCAGTAATACTTTGATCTTTCACTTTCGCTTCTCGACATAAGTATAACAGGCTTGTCGGTTCCCATTAAAAGTCCGCCCAGTTCACCATGACCAAACAGCATCAGTGATTTGTAAAAAGGATTGCAGGCTTCAAGGGACGGGAAAAGGAGGATGTCTGCATCACCGGCAACGGGTGTACTGACTCCTTTTATCTCGACACTTTTCCTGTCGCAGGCAAGGTAAAGGTCAAGGGGACCGTCTATAATACACTTACCGAATTTCCCCGATTCACCCATACTTTTAATCCCCGCATAATCCGAAGAATACAGAAAATGCCGGCTTCCTTTTTCTGAAGCTCCGATCAGTGCCACCTTTGGATTCCCGATACCAAATTTTCGTGCCATTTCAATTGCATATGCAGTCATTGCGATCTTTTGCTTTAATCCGGGATAAGGAATTACAGCAGGATCAGTAACAAATAATAGCTTATCGTATTCAGGTAATTCAATCACTCCCACATAGCTCAGAACGGCATCGGGTTGCATCAGTCCATGGCTTTTATCAATCACGGCTTTAAGGAAAATATCTGTTCCCACCAGCCCTTTCATGACAATATCAGCACTTCCCGACTTAGCCATCTGTACGGCAGTCTCAGAAGCAAGGGTTTCATTTTCGCAACTAATTATTGTGAATATCCCGGGATCTATACTATTACTGGCACAGACCTCAGAAATTTTTTCAGGTTGTCCGATCATTATGGCATCTGCAAAACCATTTCTTACAGCCAGATTTATGGCGGCGATTGTATTTGCATCCTGAGCCCATGCAACAGCGATGCGGTGCTTTTTCTTCATTGAAAGCACCCTTTCGACCATCTGACCGAGGGAACTGATCATTGCTGATTTTGTTATTTACCGGCTTGCAGCTGCCGCAAGAAGGATACTGTCAAATTTTGCCTGTTCAGAATCGGATCTTGAGGTCAGGACTATCGGGACCCTTGCCCCGAGAATCACTGCAGCAACCCTGGCTTTGGCAAAGAAAACAAGTGATTTATAAAGTACATTACCTACCTCTATATCAGGCATAAGCAAAAGGTCAGTATCACCGGCAACCTCACTCCGGATACCTTTATGTTTCGCACTTTCAAGGCTTACGGCATTATCAAAGGCCAGAGGCCCGTCGATGATACAATTTTTTATCTGATCGCGCTGGTTCATTTTTGAAAGCAAAGCTGCATGGAGTGTTGCTTCCATATTTTCATTCACCATCTCCACGGCACCAAGTATTGCAACCTTTGGCATATGGTATCCAAGCTTCACAAGACAGCCAACCGAATTGTTAATTATTGCAATCTTTTCCTGAAGATTTGGAGCAATATTCATCGCCACATCTGTTACTGCAATAACCTTATGATAAGTATCTACTTCAAAAAGAGCAAAATGCGAAAGCATGTTTCCTGTTCTCAAGCCCCATTCCCTGTTCAGAACGCATTTGAGAAGAATTGATGTTCCTACCTTCCCCTTCATCAGAATATCGCCCTGATGATTATTCACCATTTTTACGGCAAGCTGAGTGGCCATTTCAATATCCGGCTCATGAACGATACTGACCCCTGTTATATCATAGTTATTATCTGCTGAAATATTCAGGATGCTCTCCCTGTCCCCGACAAGTACAGGTTCAATTACATTGTCTTTCCATGCTCGTACAACAGCTCCCATGGAATGCTGATCCTGTGCGGCTGCAACCACAAGTTTCTTTCCCGGCCTGCCGGCCACAATACTTCTCAGGTCATTAAGGCTCTTCAGTACCATTTATTTAAGTGCTTGGTTTGACAGATCAAACGGTCTGCTGCTCCACTATCGTCCTCGTATCCGATGCTATTACAAGCTCCTCATCTGTCGTAACAGCAATTACCGTAACTTTTGAATCAGGTCTTGAAATTATTATATCTTTCCCCATACTTCCGTTATTCACCCCATCATCGAAAAGAATACCCATATTTTCCATATCAGAGCAGATCATCTTCCTCATCTTGAAATCATTCTCACCAATCCCGCCTGTAAACACAATAACATCAACCCCATTCATCGCAGCAATATATGATCCGATAAACTTCTTCACCTTATATGCATACATTTTAAGTGCGAGAATTGCCTTTTTGTTACCTGCGTCAGCTGCAGTCTCAAGGTCTCTCATATCCGAAGATATCTGCGAGATCCCGAAAACACCACTTTTCTTGTTTATCATATTGCTCACCCCGGTAACATTAAGATGTTCTTTATCTGCAATATATACCAAAACACCCGGATCGACTTCACCGGTCCTTGTACCCATAATCAGACCATCGACAGGAGTGAATCCCATTGAGGTATCTATTGATTGTCCTTTATTAACAGCAGTTATTGAAGCTCCATTACCAAGATGGCAGGTTATGATCTTAATCTTATTATAGTCCTTGCCAAGAATCCCTGCAGCTTTCTGTGCCACAAACTTATGGCTTGTACCATGATAGCCGTATTTTCTTATTTTGTATTTCTCATAATATTCGTACGGAATTGCATACATATATGCATAATCAGGCATTGTCTGATGGAAAGATGTATCAAATACAGCTACCTGAGGAACACCAGGGATAAGTTTCTCAACTGAAAGTATGCCTTTAAGATTTGCCGGATTATGAAGTGGAGCAAGTTCTATGCAATCTTCTATAATCTTTTTGACATCGTTATCAACAAGGACGCTTTCCTTATAATTCTCACCTCCGTTAACTACCCTGTGTCCTACTGCCTTTATCTCATTAATATTTTTTATCACTCCATGCCGGGGATGACAAAGAACTTCCATCACCATATTAATACCTGTAGTATGGTCAGGAATATCAGTTATTACCTTATAAGGATCTTTACCGGTGGGTTTGTGAGTAAGTATACTTTCATTCAGACCTATCCGTTCCAGAAGGCCTTTGGCGAGCATCCCGGTACCGGATGACATTTTGAATAGCTGGTATTTAATTGAAGAACTGCCGCAATTTAAGACTAAAATTATCATTGTAAGATCTGTGATTTAAATTCTGAAATTATTTTCCTGCAGCCTGGTTTGCTGTGATTGCTATCATACTTACTATATCGCTGACCGAGCAGCCGCGTGACAGATCATTTATAGGTGCAGCCATACCCTGGAGGATAGGGCCTATAGCTTCGGCGTGAGCGAGTCTTTGTACCAGTTTATATGCAATATTTCCGCAGTTGAGGTCAGGGAATACAAGTACATTGGCCTTACCTGCAATTTTGCTTCCCGGGGCCTTTTTTATTCCTATTGCTTCCACAAGAGCTGCATCGCCCTGCAGTTCGCCATCCAGTATAAGATCCGGAGCCATCTGCTGTGCAATTCTGGTTGCACTTATAACTTTATCAACAAGTTCGTGCTTTGCACTGCCCTTTGTGGAAAAGCTAAGAAGTGCAACTTTGGGTTCGAAACCACCAAGGGTTCGTGCAGTGCTGGCCGATGCAATTGCAATTTCTGCAAGTTCCTTATCAGTAGGGTTGGGATGCACAGCTCCATCTGCAAAAATTATCACTCCGTTTTCACCAAAACTCTTATCGGGAAGAATCATTATGAACGCGCCCGACACCACAGATATACCTGGTGCAGTCTTTACATATTGGAAAGCCGGACGCAGAACATCACCTGTTGAGTGATCGGCACCGGATACCTCACCATCAGCATCTCCGTTCTTTATCATAAGTACTCCCAGGTAAAGCGGATCCTCAATAAGCCTTAATGCCTCTTCTTTGGTCATGCCTTTATTCTTCCTCAACTCTACCATTATATCTGTGTAATGGTCTTTCATGGGATTTGACCTGGGGTCTACCATAGTGGCCCTTGATATATTTTTCAAACCGAGTTTTTCAGCATGTGCCTTCATTTCCTCCGGATCACCCAACAAAATTATCTGTGCCAGCCCTTCAGATATTGCAATATCTGCTGCCTTAATTGTTCTTTCTTCATATCCCTCAGGAAGCACTATCCGTTTGTTATGTTTCCTGGCTTTCTCTTTGATGCTATCCAATAAGTCCATTGTATATCAATAAATTAATTACTTCTAAAACAGGTCCTAAATGTAAGGAAAAAAAGTGTGAATATGCAATTTTGTCATATATGATTATTGTCAGGCTTTTAACTTTTCAAAAAAAAATCATATTAAACTTCTTATTAAAAACACGATCAAATCATTTTTCTAAATTAGCAGCGCTAAAAACAAATATGGAAAACGATACTTTATTATCAGGACTTGATACACTCGGGAGCAGTCTCGACGGCGATCTGAAACGGGATATAATAACAAAAACAATCTATTCGACTGATGCTTCTGTTTACAGGGAGGTTCCGCTTGCTGTTGCATGGCCAAAGAACGAATCGGACATCAGGAAAATTCTTGCTTTTGCATCCCGCGAAAAAATCGCTGTAACAATGAGAGCTGCAGGGACATCCCTGGCCGGTCAGGTTGTAAGCTCAGGTATAATTGCAGACATCTCAAGGTATATGAAAAATATACTGGAAATAAATGAGAAGGAGATGTGGGTCAGGGTTGAACCCGGTGTTGTACTTGATGAACTGAATATGGTTTTGAAGGAGAAAGGATTATTCTTCGGACCCGAAACATCAACCTCAAACCGATGCAATATTGGTGGAATGGTAGGAAATAATGCCTGCGGTTCCCATTCGCTTATTTACGGTTCCACCAGAGATCATACACTGGAACTCAAAACAGTCCTCAGCGATGGCAGTATAGCCGTTTTCGGTCCCATTGAAAAGGAATCCTTTGATAAGAAATGCCTGCTTCCCGGTCTTGAAGGAGATCTTTACAGGTCTATAAATGAAATGCTTGAAAATCCCGAAAACAGGGAGCAGATTATAAACGGGTATCCTGATCCGAAGATACCCAGGCGGAATACCGGTTATGCACTGGATCTCCTCCTCGACAGTGTTGTGTTCAATAAAGACTCACACAGACCTTTTAATTTCTGTGATCTGATCGCAGGATCTGAAGGGACCCTTGCCATTGTTACGGAAATAAAGCTCAACCTTGTCAAACTGCCGCCACCTCATAAGGCCCTTGTCTGCATTCATCTGAAGAAAAGAAATGATGCCTTCCTGACAAATCTTGTCGCCCTGAAATATAAACCGTCAGCAGTGGAAATGATGGATGACAGGATCCTTGATCTGACAGAGAATAATATAAGTCAGAGGGGAAACAGGTTCTTCCTTGATGGCAGGCCTGAATCGATAGTTATTGTTGAATTTGAGAGAGAAAGCCCTGAGGAGCTGGAATCGGTCATTTCGGATATGATAAACGATCTGAGGTCAATACCTTACGGTTATGCATATCCTGTTGTCAGAGGCAGGGACATAGCAAAGGTATGGGCGCTGAGGAAAGCGGGACTTGGAGTGCTTGCCAATATGAAAGGAGATCCTAAACCGGTTTCACTTATTGAAGATACTGCCGTAAACGTTGAGCATTTACCCCGTTATATAGAGGATTTTGAGGAAATGCTGGCCAGATATGACAAGGATGTAGTTTATCATGCCCATATCGGTACGGGTGAATTGCATATCAGACCTGTTCTGAACCTCAAAGATCCTGCTGATGCAGAACTTTTCAGGACCCTGGGTTTTGAAACTGCGAAGCTTGTAAAAAAATACAGGGGGTCGATGAGCGGAGAACATGGAGACGGAAGGCTGAGGGGAGAATTTATTCCGCTGGTGATCGGTGAACATAATTATAATCTGCTTAAAGAATTAAAAAAGATTTGGGATCCGCACAACCTTCTCAACCCGGGGAAAATAACTGATACACCTCCGATGAATACCTTCCTGAGGTATATTCCCGGGGAAAAAATACCTGAAATACAAACAATATTTGATTTCTCATCAACGGAAGGAATACTAAGAGCAGCTGAAAAATGCAATGGCTCAGGCGATTGCCGTAAGACGAAAGAAATCGGAGGAACAATGTGCCCGTCTTTCATGGCTACCGGCGAAGAGAAGGACTGTACCAGAGCAAGAGCCAACATTCTCAGGGAATTCCTGGGTAAAGATGAATCAAATCCCTGGGATCACAGGGAGATCTATGAAATCCTTGAACTTTGCCTTTCCTGCAAGGGATGCAAATCGGAGTGTCCATCGGGTGTGGATATAGCAAAACTTAAAGCAGAATTTCTGCAACACTGGCATGATAACCACAGGATTCCCCTTCGTACAATATTGGTCGCATATATAACAACAATCAACAGAATAGGATCGGTTGCACCTCCCATATTCAATTTCTTTGTAAGAAATAAGGTGACCTCCGGGCTGTTCAAGAAAGTTATCGGAATAGCAGCGAAAAGATCTATACCGGTGTTGTATAAGTTCACCCTGAGAAACTGGGCAGCCAGGAATCTCAGGCTGATTAATCCGCCTGAACCGAAGGGAAAAGTATGTCTGTTTATCGATGAATTCACTAATTTCAATGATACATCAACAGGTATTTCGACCGTACTTCTCCTCACAAAACTCGGGTATCAGGTTATAACTGTAAAGCATGGGGAAAGTGCCAGGACATATCTCTCAAAAGGTTTCATCAGAACTGCTAAGAAGATAGCCGGTGACAATATTAAAAGGCTGTCAGCAGTCGTCAGTGAGAGTTTGCCTCTGATCGGAATAGAACCCTCTGCCATTCTGGGTTTCAGGGATGAATATCCCGAACTTGTGGATTCGGATCTTAAAGAAGAATCCGTGAGGATTGCAGGTAACAGCTTTATGGTTGACGAGTTTATTTCACGCGAATACAGGGCAGGAAGAATAACAAGTGATTCATTCGCTGACACAAAATCGGACATTCTTCTGCATGCGCATTGTCAGCAAAAAGCCGTATCGTCTTCTTCATATACGATTGAAATACTCTCAATACCAAAGAATTATAATGTCAGGGAAATACCTTCAGGTTGCTGTGGCATGGCAGGATCATTCGGTTATGAAAAAGAACATTATGAACTTGCCACCAAAATCGGTGAAATGATCCTGTTTCCAGAAGTCAGGGCAGCTGAAGATGATGTAATTATAGCAGCTCCCGGGACAAGTTGCCGACATCATATTAAAGATGGTACAGGAAAGATAGCGCTCCATCCTGCAGAGATCTTGTACAGGGCGTTGAGAGGAAGGGATGAGGCATGAGAGATGAGGCATGAGGTGTGAGGTGTAAGTGACGAGCATAGAATCCCCTCTTGGGAGAGCTTGTCCCGCGCAGCGGGAGGCAAGGGGTGGGTATTTTATGCTCAGGGCTCAGGGCACAGAGCTCAGGGCACAGGGGAAAATGGATTTGGGATCAAAGATCAAAGAACGAGCCTGAACTTATCTTTATCTTTGAGAACAGGGAAAATTTTCCGGAATTTCTTTAATTCAGGAATTGATATTTCAGCAGTTAATGAGCACTCCTTATTCTTTTCCGCGAATGCCAGTGTTTCTCCACGGGGGTTGACAATAAGAGAATCTCCGGTATATGAAATTCCCAAACCGTCCTTCCCTACCCTGTTTGCCCCGGCAACATAGCATTGATTTTCGAGTGCCCTTGCTCTGAGAAGAGTCATCCCGACATCTCTCCTTGGTTCAGGCCAGTTAGCTGTATTGATTAACAGGTCATAGTTGTTTGTGTTATAGCTCCATACAGGAAACCTTAAATCATAACATACTTCCGGAAAGATCTTTACACCTCTGAAGCTGAATGTAATACGTTTTTTACCCGGGCAGAAATTCAATTGCTCGCCCCCCATACTGAAAAGATGGCGTTTATCGTAATAACACGATTTACCGTCATCAGCTACGAAAACCCACCGGTTATAAAAGTTCCTGCCCGACCGGACAATATAGCTTCCGCAGATAGCGCACAATCGTTTCTCCGATATGCTTTTCATCCAGTCATAAGTTTCACCGCCCGTCAATTCACTAAGCTTTCCGGTATCCATGGAGAATCCGGTATTAAACATCTCAGGGAGGATTATGAGGTCTGTATCGCTGTCAAGTTCAGATATCATTTTATCGAGGATACTGAAATTGGCGTTTTTATCTTCCCATTTTGTATCAGGCTGGATTATTGATAGTTTCATCTAAAGTCGGTTTACAAAAAAAAGAGGCTGTCTCAAAACCCTCCTTTTATAGTTTACCCCTAAATCTCCCACCCTGCTTCGCCGAAGCGGCTTCGCGAAGGCGAAGGGTGGGACTTATTAAACTACTGACACTTTTACAAAGCCCCCCTTGTTGGGGGGTAGATCAGGACTTTTGAGATAGTCTCTTTATTATTTTTAATCTTTTTCAGCTTATCCTGCTGATTTCATCGAATTATAATAGTCGGTAAAAATGCCTTTAATCAGGGGCTTGTAATAGAGCCAGAAAAATCTTCTCGGATCATCCGGTTTATTGGAATAAAGCAATTTCTTCATTTTTTCAAGACCCTTGAACCGGGCTGTACAGTAAGGTATATTGCTGTTAGCAAAATCGCCTGAGAAATAATATGTTCTTTTTTCCAATGGTTCCTGAATAACTGCGGGAAATTCCTTGAGAAGTGAGTTTTCCGAAAGCAATGAATCACCTTTACTTGTTGTTGAGATTACAAATTTAGAAATGACATTATTAGCCATAGGATCGATTATATCAAACCACTGGTCGAATGAAATTATTTCAGGAAGCATCCATGTGGCTGCTGCAGATTGCCCGGTGACAATATCCGGCATAGGTTTCACAAGGTGTGTACCCTCTTCCAGAACAATTATTGCCCGTTCCTGAAGTAAAACAATTCCTGCTTTCTTAAACGTCCATGGTTTCTGGTACTGCTTTCTGTACATGGTAGTCAACCAAATTGGAAAATCACTGCTGGTTGAATCAAGGGAACTGAAATACTTGCCAGTCCAACCGCTAAACTTTATACCAAGTCGTTCCTGTGCCCTGAATGATTCATATTCGGCAGTCGGATAATCAAATGAGTTATACTCCATAACAACCAGCTTATTCCTGTCCTTCATTTCCTTAATAAGCAGATTATCATTATTATTCAGCCCTCCGTAGATCTTTCTGGTTCTCCTGCTTTGCGAAAAAGCCTGATACCATTCATTGAAAAATACTCCATAAGTATCAGTTATGTATATTGCATCAGCTTTTTCAGGAAGTTCTTTCAGGTCCGCAAGTCTGTATTCATTTCTGTCCCACAGCTTCTTCTTAAGCGGACGGGTTGGTATAAATCCGTAATAATCTTTCCGGTATGAATAGCTATTCTTCTTATCCTTTTTGACAAATCTGTTATTTGTCAGAACCCAGTTAAAAGGTTTGTGCTTTTCCCGGTTGATGGATGGAACTGTCTTATTGACAATAATTATATCCATGGGCTTCTTTTCCATGAATGTCCATTGAAGCAGGTTGACCACAGGCAGAATAAGTAATACTGCCAGTATTATTAATACAATTAGCAATGGTTTTTTCATAACTAAAATACGGTCTGAAAGAAATTCAAAAACAGTAAACTATTGTAAGTCCTTTTACTATCACAAAATTAGCAGTTAAAAGTATTAAATTTTTTTAAAAGTTGATATAAATAAAGCAATTTAGTGAAAAATATTTAATTAACAATGTTAGTAACCACATGCTGAATTATAACCTCTCCTGTCTGCACTGCCTTCAAGTTTACCATCGGGAAGGATATGAACAGCATTGACGCTCCCTATAGATGTTCTCTCCCTGAGTTCGTGACCCATCAGCTTCAACTCATTAATTGTCAGACTATCAATACTATTCTTTTCAATGCTTATCCAGTCAGGAAGCCATTGATGGTGGAACCTGCCAGTATCAACGGCTTGAGATACATTCATATTGTAATCCAGCATATTTATCAGAACCTGAAAAACTGTAGTCGGGATTGTTGAACCTCCCGGGCTGCCAGCAACAAGAAATAGTTTTCCTTCTTTTTCAACAATCAGGGGTGTCATGGAACTCAGCATCCTCTTTTCCGGTTCTATTGAATTGGCTGTACCGCCGGTAAGTCCATATATATTTGGTTCTCCTGGCTTGACCGAGAAATCGTCCATTTCGTTATTCAGAAGAAATCCTGCGCCTTCAACAACTATTCCGCTTCCAAAGGTGTTATTCAGGGTTGTTGTTGCAGCAACAGCATTCCCGTACTTATCGACAACTGAATAATGAGTTGTTTCTTCACTCTCCATGGCAGGAGGATCACCCGCCTTTATCAGTACCGATGATGATGCCTTGTTTTCAGCAAAATCACTCATCCTCTCTTCCAGGTATTTCTTATTAAGCAGTTCCCTTACGGGGATGTTAACAAAATCGGCATCGCCGGAGAATTCTGACCGGTCTGCAAAAGCTCTTCTCTCTGCCTCGGTAATAAGGTGAATTGATTTTCCTGAATGGAATCCCAATTCCCTGAGCGGAAACGGCTCAACCATCCCAAGAAGCTGAATAAGTGTTATTCCGCCTCCGGAGGGTGGGGGGACTGTTGTCAGTTCATAACCTTTATATTTCGCCATCAATGGTTTCCGGAAGACCGATGAGTATTTTTCGAGATCTGTTTTTGTTATTATCCCGTTACCTCTGTTCATTTCCTTAACTATCAGATCAGCCGTTTTTCCTGAATAGAATCCGTCTCTTCCGAGATCTCTTATCCTGATGAGGGTTTCGGCAAGTTCTGGTTGCCTCAATATATCGCCTTCTTTCCATGATACATCCTTAACAAAAGCCGGGGCTGTTGCATTTTTGCCTGTAAAATATTCCCTGGCACGGTTCAGGGAAGCAGCCTGACCTCTGGTAACGGGAAATCCTTTTTCAGCAAGTTCGATGGCAGGCTGGATCACATCCCTGAAATTGAGTATACCGTAGCGCGAGTGTATTTTGATCATACCATCTACAGTTCCGGGAACACCCGATGCCAAATGCGTTTCAGTACTAAGGTTTTCAACTATTTTACCGCTCTCATCAAGATACATATCCCGGGTTGCATCCAACGGGGCTTTTTCGCGGTAGTCTATTACATCTTTCGTTCCATCGCTGTTCCTTACTACCATAAAACCTCCCCCGCCCAGATTTCCGGCTTCGGGATAACAGACTGCAAGTGAAAATTCAACAGCAACTGCCGCATCAACAGCATTGCCCCCATTCTGAAGTATCACTACACCTGTAACAGAGCTTTGGGGATGAGCAGAAACGACCATTCCATGAGAGGAAATGATATTCCTGCCTTCAATTAATTCGTAATTTAAATTTGCTGAGTGATTTTTGCAGCCGGATATTAAAAAAATAACGGTCAGAAATAAAATTGGTTTCTTCATAAGATTTTACTGCATGGCTTACTGACCTCAAATATAATAAAACCGGCCCACAGGCTGATATCTTCCTTCAAAACTTACTACTTCGTCAGCCATTTCCCTGGTGAAATAATATTTTACTACTTTTACGTAAACTTATTTAATATGTTGCCCAACCAACCTCTGGCAGAAAGATTGCGGCCAAGGGATCTTGATGAATTTTGCGGACAGGAACACCTTGTTGGAAATAATTCAGTACTCAGAAAGCTGATCGAATCGGGGAATATCCCGTCCTTTATTTTGTGGGGTCCTCCCGGAGTCGGCAAAACCACACTGGCCTGGATCATTGCCAACACACTGAAAAGACCTTTTTATCACCTTAGCGCAGTGCATTCAGGGGTTAAGGATGTAAGGGAAACTATTGAAAAGGCGCGGAAACAACAATTTTTCAATCAGCCAAATCCTATCCTTTTCATAGATGAAATACACCGGTTCAGTAAATCACAGCAGGATTCATTACTGAGTGCCGTTGAACAGGGAATCATTACACTTATCGGTGCCACTACGGAGAATCCATCATTTGAAGTGATATCCCCCCTCCTTTCGCGTTGCCAGGTCTTTGTGATGAATCCTCTCGGTAAGGAAGAACTAACCGGATTGCTGGAAAGGGCTCTTAAAAAAGATCCATACCTTGCAGAATATGATATCGAAATAGCTGAATACGAGGCACTTTTAAGAGTGTCAGGAGGAGATGCCAGAAAGCTGTTTAATGCCCTTGAGCTGGTAGTATCTTCCGAAAAAAGTAAGGAGAATGAAGAAAAAATAATTATAACCGACGAAAAGGTTCTGATGCATGTCCAGAAGAACCTCGCCATGTATGACAAGAAAGGTGAACAGCATTATGATATCATTTCTGCCTTCATTAAATCGATGCGTGGAAGTGATCCGAATGCCGCAGTTTACTGGCTTGCCCGTATGGTAGAAGGCGGAGAGGATCCAAAATTCATTGCCAGAAGAATGTTGATACTTGCAGCGGAAGATATCGGTATTGCCAATCCCAATGCCCTGTTGCTTGCACAATCGTGTTTTGAGGCAGTAAACGTCATCGGATGGCCTGAATCGAGGATAATACTATCAGAAGCAGCTATTTACCTGGCCACCTCTCCAAAGAGCAATTCAGCTTATATGGCAATAGAAGAAGCCATAGCTGCCGTGAGAGACAAAGGTGATCTGCCGGTCCCCCTTCATATCAGGAACGCACCCACAAAGCTGATGAAAGATCTCGGGTATCACAAGGATTATAAATATGCACATAGTTATGAGGGCAATTTCATACCCGATGATTTTCTTCCGGAAGAAATAAAGGGGACGAAATTTTATGATCCGGGAACTAATCCCAGGGAAGAAGAGATGAGAAAAAAACTGTCGGGCCTCTGGAAAGGTTTTTATGATTATGATAAAAAGTAACAGATAATTTTATAATGTGCCTTCAAAAACATTAATTTTACGATCACTATAAACTTAAATTAATAAAAATGAAAAAGATTTTTTTTATCGTAACATGTCTGATTTCATCTCTGATGATAAACGCCCAGTCTCTGGATGACATTGTAAAGAATTATACAAAAGCCAATAAACTTGACCAGGTCGCAAATAAGAAGACTATAAAAATCACAGCAAAGATGTCTATGATGGGTATGGAAATGCCTATGGAGATATGGATGAAGAATCCGAATAAAATCAAATCGGTAATGAATATGAGCGGCCAGGAGATCATACAGGCCTATGATGGCGAAAAAGGATATTCTGTTAATCCGATGACCGGTTCAACACAGCCTGTTGAAATGGGTTCAGAAGAAATAAAACAACTTTTACGGAATAATAATTTCGAGAACATGCTTGACAAATACCAGAAGAACGGCCAGCTTGAAATAGCAGGAGAAGAGGCCGTCAACGGCAAACAAACGGTTAAGGTAAAAGCTACAATTGAACCGGGAACAGTAAGCTACCTTTATATAGATAAGGCAAGCTGGCTTCTTGTTAAACAGAAAATGGATGTAACCCAGGGCGGCATGCCTGCCACAGTTGAAACATATCCTTCAGATTACAAGGAAATTAACGGCCTGATCATGCCCATGAAAACGACAACATCTGTCAGCGGAATGGAAATGGTGATTAATTTCACAAACGTAGAGGTTGACATTCCGATGGAAGACAGCATTTTCAAATTGAAATAAAATTTGTAGAGACGCCCAATTTGGGCGTCTCTACAATATGCAGCCGGCCTGTAAGCCGGGTTCTGTCCGGTTTCGTCTTCTGCGAAAGAAATTGAAACCGTTTTCCGTCATTTATCTTGTCATACCATTGCTGGTATGATCATACGATCTACCCCCCGGCGTCGGACGAGCAGCCCTCACTGCCGGTATACATGATCTTTCAACCCATGAGATGTACGGCTTCCCGTGTTGCCACAGAAACCGGTGGGCTCTTACCCCGCCTTTTCACCTTTACCGGCCTAAGTCCTGACGAAGGCTGACCTTCGCAGTTTTTGACCGGAAGTAATTTTCTGTTACACTACTATACCCTCGCGGATATCTACCCGTTAGGTAGCATGGTGCTCTTTGTTGCCCGGACTTTCCTTCCCGCCTGAAGCGGGACGACGGACCAGCCTGCTGCAGTGCAAAGGTACTAAATATTACCGGTTTGCGTGTAAGAATTTAATTTGGTTATTTTACCGGACTTTTTACCATGAAAAATTTTACAGGAAAAATAAATATTGATGATTATAATTATGCCCTTTCCGGAGACAGAATTGCAAAATACCCGGCAGCTGAAAGGGACGCATCCAGATTGCTTGTTTACAGAAATGGAATAATTGAAAACGATGTTTTCTGTAATATCGCAAATCATATACAATCTGATTCCCTTCTGGTTTTCAACAATACGAAGGTTATAAGGGCAAGGCTTCTTTTTACCAAAAACACAGGTTCGGTTATTGAAATATTTCTGATTGAGCCTTCAGATCCGGCAAGTTACGAAGAGACATTTGCATCTGGCAGAAATGTAGAATGGAAATGCATAATCGGTAATCTCAAAAAATGGAAAAAAGGATACTTGACCATGATCTTTAAATTGAATGAGAAGCAATATAAGCTGACAGCTATAAAAGGAGATCAGGCAGGAGAAGTATGGCGGATAAGGTTCATCTGGGAACCATCTGATATAAGTTTCGGTGAAGTTATCGGATCTGCAGGTCATATTCCCCTGCCTCCGTACCTTAACAGGAAAGATGAAGAGACTGATTATGTACGCTATCAGACCGTTTTCGGAAAAATCATCGGTTCTGTAGCTGCACCGACAGCCGGATTGCATTTCACAGAAAAGGTTTTTGCTGATATATTAAATAAAGGTATAAGAACCTCTGAAATCACACTTCATGTCGGAGCAGGAACATTCAAACCAATCAAATCAGGTGATCTCAGGGATCATGTAATGCACTGCGAACATTTTTCTGTAAGCCGCGAAACACTTGAAACCCTGCTTTCGGATCGTAACAGGATAATAGCCGTAGGAACTACGAGCGTCAGAACACTGGAAAGCATTTACTGGCTGGGTGTTAAATCTCTACAATCTTCTTTGATAGATGATTCTGATTTTTTCACCGGACAATGGGATCCTTACAACACCGCAACAGACTGGTCTGTCGAAGAAGCTTTGTCTTCTCTGCTGAATACGATGAAAAGAAATGGGACTGATATTCTTCATGCTTCAACTGAAATAATTATTATTCCCGGATATAAGTTCAGGATGATCAGGGGTATGGTGACAAATTTTCATCAACCGGGCAGTACACTCCTGCTACTCGTATCGGCATGGATCGGAGATGACTGGAAAAGAATATACGATTTTGCCCTCGCCAACAACTTCAGATTTTTGAGTTATGGAGACAGTTCTCTCTTAATTAAATAAACATTCACCTATTATTTTAGTTCATTTATCAATAACATTTTTAATTCTTTTGAATTCTAACTGATTTTTCTTTTATTTGTCATTAACTTTTCATTATGGACAATAACAGGATACTTCAGCAGATTTATGCCATTTTCGGGGTTTTTATGGTGATGTTCTATATAGGTGGCGGCATTTTCTTCCTGTTTTTTGCAGACAGGTACTTCAATTTGAATAAAGCTTTATTCGGTATTATGGGAGGTGCCTTCCTGCTCTACGGAATTTACAGAATTTTTGTAAGCTATAAACAATTGGTCGACGCCTTTTTTACTAAAAACGAGGATGAAGAATAAATCTTCCTCTCCGTTTTTTATTTCTCCTGCATTTGTCTTGGCATACACTTTGTTGTATTGTGTATTAGCAAAGACTTAATATAATGATGATATGAGTATTCCGGAATTAATTAAGAAATACAGGATGATCTCCCCGCGGGAAATACTGCAGGCTATTTATGAAAATAAAGGTGTCCGGAAAAACAAAATCCTTAATTCATTTATGTTTGCTGTACTCAGCCTGTCTCTCATAGCTTTGTATTCATGCATGGGAGGAGGTACGGCAACTGATGAGACACCAACCAGAGGTAATATAAAAATTACTGCAGACGAGTCGTTCCAGCCGGTTATTGATACTGAAGTTTCAACTTTCACACAGCTTTATACAAATGCGAAAATCAAACCCCAGTATAAACCTGAGTTTGATGTGATTAATGATTTCATGAACGATTCAGTAAAAGTTATAGTCACAAGCAGAAAACTTACTGAAGATCAGATAAAATATTTAAGAGACAGTCTTATCGTTGCCCGTACAATCACTTTTGCTTACGACGGACTGGCACTTGTAACAAATAAGGAGAATCAGGATACATTGCTTAAATACGAACAGGTTCGCGATATTTTCCTTGGAAAAGCAGTATCGTGGAAAGATCTTGATCCCAAATCAAAGCTTGGAGATATACGTGTTATATTTGACAATACAAAATCGGGTAACATCAGGTTCTTTAAGGAGCTTTTTGAAATAAAAGAAGCTTTACCCGGTAATTTCTATGCAGTTAATACCAATCCCGAAGTCATAGAATTTGTTTCAAGGAATCCGGATGCCCTGGGTATTGTAAGTGTGAACTGGATAAGCGACAAGGATGATGCGACAAGTGTTGGTTTCAGAAATAAAGTAAATATTCTGGGAATATCACGACCAATTCTGGACGATGGTTCTTATTACCGACCAGATCAGGGCTGGATCTATGATAAATCCTATCCCTTTGTTAGAGAAGTCTTTCTCATCACAAGGGAAACTTTTAAAGGGCTTGGTGCAGGTTTTATTCAGTGGGCAACCGCTGAACAGGGTCAGAGGATCGTTCTTAAATCAGGGCTTGTACCTGCAACAATGCCGATAAGGCTGGTGCAGATAAGGAATGAGTAGTGAGTAGTGAGTAGTGAGTAGTGAGTAGTGAGTAGTGAGTAGTGAGGCGTGTGTGACGAATCAGTGGCTCCCCTCCCGGGAGGGGATGGGGGTGGGTAAGTAAGTAACAGAGCCAGGGATTAATAACCAGTCGGTGAAAGATGAGTATTAAAAAGTATTAAATATATAAGTTAAAGACAAGTGTAAAAGAAAAATTAGTATTATTGACACCAAAATAAAAAAACAGCTATGAGACGTTCTATTTTTACAAAAGGTTTATTTCTGGCAGGGTTTCTGGCAGGTTTGTTTATAAGCAACAGCCAGGCTCAGGACCTTTCAAGCGCGTTGCTTCTTACAAAGAGCGAACAATATGATAAAGCCGGAGAAATGCTTCAGCAACTGATCCAGAAAGAACCTTCAAACGCCAGGAACTATTATTATCTTGGTGAAAATTATCTGCTGGATTATTATGCAGATACAATATCCAATTCATTCAGTCTTGCAACAAATACAGCAAAAGAGACCTTCCAGAAAGGTGTAAATGCCAATCCGAATGATCCTCTCAACTACATAGGACTTGCCAAAGTTGCCGTTTATCAGGGAGATGAAAAGACAGCTGCAGAAATGCGTGCCAAAGCAAAGAGTTTTCTTCTTCCATATAAAAATCTACGGAAGATCAGCCCTCCGGCCCAGGATTATGCATTTGCCCTTGCAAAAATTGCTGAAACGTATATAAAGGAAAAGCAGGTTGACACCGCTTCCGCATTACCTCTGATAAGGCAGGCGATAACAATTGATTCAAAAAATCCTGAGATCTACCTCATTGCAGGTGATATTTATATACTGGCCAATGACGGATCAAATGCAATAAAAAATTATAATCTGGCTCAGTTTGCTGATCCCAAATCGCCGACTGCAAATATGAAGATCGGTAGTATTTATGTAAGAGGAAAAAGTCTGAATGCAGCTATACCCTATTTCGAGGAAGCCATCAGCCTTGATCCGAATTATGCTCCTGCCTACAGGGAACTTGGTCAGCTTTACTGGATGGCTCAGAGACTTGAACAATCCAAATCAAATTATAAGAAATACCTTGAACTCAACGAGGGAAATATACCTGCCCAGACACGTTATGTTAACGCATTATTCTATGCAGGCGATTACGATGAGGTAATCAGGAATGTTGAAGAGATTCTTGCTGTTGACAAATCAAGAGCCTATATGAACCGTCTTGCAGGTTACTCGAGCTATGAAAAGAAAAATGCAGATTACGACAAAGCCCTTTCTTATATGGAAGAGCTTTTCAAAGCCCTTCCGGAAGACAGGATTCTCTGGAAAGACCATCATTATATGGCAAGAATACTGATGAAAAAGAATCAGAACTATTCCAAGATTTCTGATGAGCTCGCCAGTCTACAGGGCCGGCTTGAAAAAGAACAGAGTAAATATGCATCTGCCGCAGCTGCTGTAAAACCCAAACTGAAACCAGCCCTTGATGAGCTGACAGCTAAGGTTGAAGAAGCCAAAGCAAAAGTCAACAAAGCCGACCAGGAAATTGACAGGGGATTCAGTGAATATGACAAGGTGTTGGAAATGAAGCCTCAGGATAAAGGCCTGCTCAGTGAAATGGCAACAAACTATTATAACTTCAAACGTTATGATCAGGCTGCCAAGACATGGGCTAAGCTTATCGATCCTGCCAATGAAAAGATTGAAGACTACATGCAGATCGGACGTGCATATTATATAGGAGAAAAGTACAAATCAGCTGACTCTGTCTTCAGTATAGTGCTGCAGAAAAATCCTGATTATCTTCCGGCATATACATATATTGCCCGTACTTATTCAAGAATGGATCCTGATACCAAAATGGGACTGGCCAAACCTAAATTCGAGAAACTTCTTGATGTTGCAGCAAAAGATTCTGTGAAGAATGAAGATAGCATGGTCGAGGCTCTGAAATATCTGGGCTATTATCACATGTCGAATGATAACTATAATGCTTCCAGAGATTTATACAACAGGCTTATAAATCTCAATCCTGCAAACAAAGAGAACCGGATAGCCGGTTATAACGGAATCGGACTTATCGAGCTCAGGCTTGCAGGTTCGGAAAAAGTTAATGAAGCACGTCTGCCTTTCCTTTCCAGAGCTGCTGCTGCTTACGAACAAATACTGGCTTTAGAGCCCAACAATGCCTCTGCAAAGAACCAGATCAGCTATATACGTGAATTTGAAGCTTCGGTAAGAAAAGGTATCAATCCAAATGAGATAAAAGGAGTAATAAGAGATGCGGCAACTAAACAGCCGATTGCTTATGCTTCTATCAGGGTAAAAGATACAGCGGCCGAGATGATGTCAAATACAAGAGGTGAATATAAATTTGAAATCCCTCAGGGATCTGAAATTCTGCTGATAAGCGCAAAAGGTTATACAACCAAAGAGGTGCCTATCACAAAATCGAGAGTTTATAACGTTTCTTTAGAAAAATAAGATTCTGAGGACTGAAAAAGAAGCTACGGCAGCTCAGAATTAGTTTTTTGTGACTAAATATTCGTTTTTGATAAATATTATTAATAAACTGCCAAAAGTTTAATATTATTCTTTCTCCGGTTGAGAAAACAAAATTGAAAATTTATATATTTGCGAATCATTAAATCTTAAACCTAAACAAATCGATAAAAATGAGTAAACAAGGAAGTTCGTTCAAAGATGCGTTGCAAAACATTTTTGCAGTTAGTGCTATTTTAATAGCTTTTGTGGTATCCTATTTATTGTTCGTCAATGTAATGGGTAATCCGATAAATTTCGAAGGCGGTAATCCGAAAGGACATGCACTGGAGGGTAACTATCTCGGAATTATTTACAAAGGTGGTTTCATTGTTCCGATTCTTATGACCTGTGTGCTGGTACTTATTATCTTCGTTATTGAAAGGACTATTACCCTTTCGAGAGCAAAAGGAAAAGGCAGGTTAAATTCATTCCTGAAACAACTTCAGGGTCTTCTTGAGCAGGACAAGATTGAAGAAGCCATCGAAGCATGTGACAAACAGAAAGGATCGCTTGCAAATGTTATGAGAGCCGGTCTTGCCCGTTATCGTGATCTGCAGGCAGACAAAGAACTTGAAAAAGACCAGAAAATCCTCTCAATTCAGAAATCATTTGAAGAAGCTACAGCTCTTGAGCTGCCCATGCTATCAAGGAACATGGTGATCTTCTCAACTCTTGCTTCAGTATCCGTGCTTATAGGGCTGATCGGAACTGTTCTCGGAATGATCAGGGCGTTTGCTGCTCTTGCACAATCCGGAGCACCTGATGCACTTGCTCTTTCACAGGGTATTTCCGAAGCACTTGTTAACACAGCCTTCGGTATCACAGGCTCAACCCTTTCTATTCTTGCATTCAACTATTTTTCATCCTATATTGACGGCTACAATTTCAAAATTGACGAAGCAGGTTTCAGTCTGACACAGAACTTTGCTGCTTCACTGAAAAGCAAGTAATAATGAATCTTTTGGTTAAATTAATAAAGTAAGAAAAGATGCCAAAGATCAAATTACCAACAAAGTCGCCCAGAATTGACATGACGCCGATGGTTGACACATTCGCTGTTATATTGATTTTCCTTATGTTAACAGCTACGATGAGTTCACCGGAACCGGCTACTGTCAGTACGCCTTATTCGATATCAGAAAAACCGACTCCTGATTTTAATGCGATGACTTTCCTGCTTTCGCCTGAAGGTAAAGTCTTCATGAATTTCGATAACGGACCCGATACCCTTTTAAAATTCAGACCAAAAATTCTGGCTGAAATGGGAAAAAGATACGGAATCGAATTCACTGAAGCTGAATTCAGGGAATTTGAGAAATATCCCTCATCAATGGGTGTCCCAATTGCCCAGATGAAAGCATTCCTTGAAGCTAAAGATGCTGCAACAAGAAAAGAAATGCAGGTGGGCATTCCAATGGATTCAACTGACAACCAGCTTGCCATGTGGATCCAGTATGCCCGAACTGTCAATCCTAATATTCAGGCAGTTATCAGAGGGGATTCACAAACAGAATTCCCCGTTGTGAAGAGAGTACTCGACATCCTTCAGGAACTGAATGTTAAAAGGTTTAGTCTGATTACAAGCCTGGAAGCAGCCAAAATTAACCTCGAAGAAATACAACAGTGACATGGCAGAAATAATTCAACAGGAAAAAGGCAAGGGAGGAAAGAAAAGGGCGAAGAGGATCCTCCCGCACATGGATATGACTCCCATGGTTGACCTAATGATGTTATTGATAACCTTCTTTATGCTCACAACTTCAATGGCTAAAGCCAAGGTTATGGACATCACCCTTCCGGATAAAATTACAGATCCGAATCAGGAAGCACCAAAAATTTCAGCCAGCCGTACACTTAATATTATTCTCGGTCCCGAGAATAAAATATACTGGTACCCTGGTGGTGTTAAGCCTGAAGACTATAACAATCTGCCTCCATTGATGGAAACAGATTTCAGCCCAACAGGTGTTCGTCAGCTGCTCCTTGAAAGAAACAGAACTCTTTTCAGAAAGATCAATGACTTTAATCAGGAGTTCATTCAGGGAAAACTTGATATCTCACAGGATTCACTTGCAGGAGCTATCAGAGTCCTGAAAAATGTTGACGATACCGGACCAATTGTGCTTATTAAAGCTTATAAAGAAGCCAATTACGGGAATTTTGTAGATATTCTCGATGAAATGAATATTTGCGGAATTGCACGTTATACGTTTGTTGACATCGCATGGTATGAAGAAAAGATGGTGGAATTCGCCAGTGGTGGCGCTTCCGCGTCTGCAACTTCATCAAATTAACCTGTAAACCAAGATGAAGATGGCAAAAGAAAAATTGAAGGCTCCGGCATTTGATGACATAGTGTTTGAGAACCGGAACCAGGATTACGGAGCTTACAGACTGCGTAAGAAATACAAACGCAATGTAATAATAGCGCTCCTTATCGGCACTGTTATTATGTCAAGTGTGATAATCGCACCATACCTGAATGCGAAAGCAGCAGAGAGAAGTCAGAAACGTACAGAAAGACAGGTTGAGATACAAATGGAAAATCTCGACACTCCCAATGACGTTGTTGCTCCTCCTCCTCCTCCACCTCCTCCTCCACAGGATGTTGTACAACAGGCAAGATATGTTCCTCCCGTTGTTGTTGACTCGGTTAAACCTGAAGAAGCAAGTCAGCTTATGACAGCCGATGAAGCCCAGGTCGAAGTCCAGAACGAAGAGGTAGTTGAGTTTGTTGAAGAAATCAAGGAAGAGGTCCAGGAAGAAGCACCTGAACCAGAACCCTTCGTAGTTGTTGAAGAAATGCCAATGTTCCCCGGAGGGGATCCGGCACTGCTCCAATATATTGCCGAACATACAAACTACCCTGAAGTTGCCAAGGAAAACAATATCCAGGGAAGAGTAATTGTTAGGTTCTGTGTTACATCAAAAGGTGGCGTAAACCAGGTTAGCGTTTTAAAAGGCGTTGATCCGGAACTTGATAAAGAAGCTATAAGGGTAGTTCAATCACTTCCTGCATTTAAGCCGGGTAAACAGGGCGGAAAACCTGTTCCTGTATGGTACATGGTACCAATCACCTTCACGCTTAAATAGAATCATTTTTATTAATCAATATTATGTAGGGACATGCCATGGCATGTCCCTACATTTTTAATTCTCTTTTAAGAATTTCAACTAATTCAGAAATATCCTCCTCCGTTGTATCCCACCCAGTCATAAGCCGGTACTCCGAAGTCTTTTCATCCCATGGATAAAAGAAATATTTCCTGCAAACACTTTCTGCAACACTTTGTGGCATAATTACAAAAACACCATTTGACTGAACAGGTTGTGTAATTTTTATTCCGTTCAGTCTGCTTATTTTTTCTGCAAGAATTAACGCCATTCTGTTTGAATGTTCAGCACATTTCTTCCAGAGATCATCCCTGAAATATGCAATATACTGTGCTGAAATGAACCTCATCTTTGATGCCAGCTGCATGCTTTGTTTCCGGATATATTTGAATCCGCCGGATAGACCTTTGCTCAGAAAACAGACTGCTTCACCATACATCATACCGTTCTTGGTACCCCCGAAAGATAAAATATCTACTCCTGCATCGGTTGTGAATGACCTGAACGGCAGGTTGAGTGAAACGGCTGCATTAGCTATCCTGGCCCCATCCATATGCAGAAGCATGCCATGGTGATGAGCAAATTCTGAAAGATCCCGGATCTCAGCAACTGAATATACAGTTCCCAGTTCTGTAGACTGGGTTATTGAAATAACCATAGGCTGAGAATGGTGCTCAAAATCAAATCCGTGCATATGTTTTTCAACAGATAAGGGAGATATTTTCCCGTCAACTGTATCAACTGTCAGTACCTTACATCCGGTAAATTTTTCAGGAGCTCCGCATTCATCCTGTTCAAGATGTGCTGTTGAAGCTGTTATAACGGAATTCCATGAACGGGTAACCCCTGACAGGCTTAAAACATTTGCAGCAGTCCCTGTGAAGACAAAAAAAGTCTCAGTTTCTGGTCCCAGATGTTCTTTAAAAAGTTTCAGAGCCTCTTCAGTATACTTATCATATCCATAGCTAATTGCATGACCCATGTTTGCCAACCGGATCTCCTCCAGTATAGCAGGGTGAATACCAGCGGTATTGTCACTGGCAAATCCGAATTTTATTTCCATTTATTTATTTTTCTTCTTTCTTAGAGCCATAACCAGCATAAAGAGACCGAAGACAAGCATTATAATGCCCATAAAAATATTGACATTAATGCCAAGTGATTTCTGATACAAACCGGTATCAGAAATTGTAGCTATTCCGAAAATTGTGACCAATACTCCAAGTATTGTGAACATCAGTCCTATTGGATATCTTATATCTACCATTTTTCTTTCCTCCTACCAGAATATTATACTTAAAACTACACAAATTACACCAACGATAACAGCAAGTCCTGCGGGACGTTTATGCCAGGGCAGATGTTCATCACTGATGCGGGGGGTAAGTGAATAAACGAGTCCCGCCAGTTCTCCTTCCGTCTTTTTCTGCTTTGTCAGAACTGTCAATACCACGGTTACAGTGGTTGCAACAGTAAATGCAATTATTGCTGTCCAGAAATTCTGAGCCATTTCAACCGGATAAGTATGAACTACACCCAGCCATCCTCCTTTGAAGAAAGTATTTGCTCCGACAGGTGCTGTAAGACCATGATGAACCAGTGCCATCAGGAAACCTGATAATAGTCCTGTAAATGCTGCATGTCCTGTTGTACGTTTCCAGAACATCCCAAGAAAGATAACTGCAAAGAGAGGAGCATTTATCATGGAGAAGATAGTCTGAAGGAAATCCATTATATTTCCGAATTTGCTGGCGATATATGCTGAAGCGATACTCAGAAGCACCCCGAAAACTGTTGCGACACGTCCTACTGTCAGATAATGCCTGTCATCAGCCTCTGCATTATTTGTTCTCTTGCGGATATAGCTCTGATAAATATCATAGGTCCACACAGTATTGAATGCAGAAACATTACCTGCCATCCCCGACATAAATGAAGCCAGTAATGCAGTAATACCCAGACCGAGTACCCCGGCAGGAAGATATTGTTTAAGCAGCATTATAATTGTATAATCATATACTGGTCTGCCGGTTGAATCAAGAGGAAGAACAAAACCTTTGCCCGGGTCATTCATTAGAACAATTGCTATTATCCCGGGAACAATAATGAGGAAGGGAATGAACATTTTTGGTATTGCACCAATCAGGGGTACTTTTCTTGCAGCAGAAATTGAGTCGGCTGCAAAGGCACGCTGAACGATAAGGAAGTTTGTACACCAATATCCGAAGGAAAGAACAAATCCCAGTCCGAATAATATTCCGAACCACTCAACGCCGAGAGGATTGTTCGCGGCTTCTGCCGAATATTTCCAGGTTGTTACAAAAGTATCAGGTGCATAGCCTCCTGCTGTAGCTATAGGAGCTAATCCTTCTTTCAGACCGGACCAACCTCCTACATCTTTGAGGCTCAGGAAGACGAGTGGCAGCAAGCCTATCACTATTATGAAGAACTGGAGCACCTCATTATATATGGCTGACGAAAGTCCACCCAGATAGGTATAAGCAAGTACTATCATTGCCGAAACCCAGAGGCTTATGTTAAAATCCCAACCAAGTACCCTTTCAAGCAATATTGCCAGGGCATACATCGAGATCCCGGAAGCCAGAATTGTCATAACAGCAAACAGAATAGCATTAAGCCCCCTCGTTTTCTCATCATACCTCAGCTTAAGATACTCAGGCACAGACCGCGCTTTCGATCCATAATAGAAAGGCATCATAAAGAGGGCGAGGAAGATCATTGCCGGAATAGCCCCGATCCAGTAAAAATGGGTTGTAAGCATCCCGTATTTCATCCCCGAGCCGGTCATTCCCATCACTTCGAGAGCACCCAGATTGGTAGAAATAAAAGCTAATCCGGCAACCCATGCAGGAATCGACCTGCCGGCTTCAAGAAATGCATTGGCATTTTTCATGTGCTTTCTCAGGAACCAGCCAATGCCCAGAACAAAAACAAAATAGATTATCATAATAAGATAATCTATCCAACTCATATCAACTTTCATAGTTTAAGGATTTTTGATTTCTATTCAATTTAATTATTCTGTTTCTAAAAGGATTCATCAATGTTTCAAAGCCTATAAAAATACATTTAAAGATCGGTTTTCAAACTGACAGGATTCAATAATTAACAGATTTTAATCAAAAAAAAAATCACCTTATGACTATCTTTGCAGAAAGTGAAATTTGAAGACAAGGTATTTTATATACATATCATTTAAAGGAACTTCTTATCATGGATGGCAGATTCAGCCAAATTCATTGACGATACAGGAAATTCTTGACAATGCTCTCAGCACTGTATTTAACGAAGAAATTTCTGCAACCGGAGCCGGCCGGACCGATGCCGGAGTTCATGCACTGGTCTTTTGCGCTCATTTTGAAAGCATATCGCCGGATATTGCAGATAATAAAAACAATATTTTCAGGCTCAACAGATTTCTCCCGAAAGATATTGCTGTTAACGGAATTTTTAAAGTTGTACCTGATGCACATGCAAGATTCAGTGCTGTTTCTAGGACGTATAAATATTTCATATCAAGGGGCAAGGATCCATTTCTTGAAGATTCAGCATGGTTCATTCATGGTAAAATTAACTTAAATATTATGAACAAGGCCTGCCTGGTATTAATGAAATATTCAGACTTTACCAGCTTCAGCAGGTTACATTCAGACGCGAAAACCAACCTGTGTTCCATATTTTCAGCATACTGGGATAAGAAGGACATAATCCTGGTCTTTACAATCAAAGCCGACAGGTTCCTGAGGAATATGGTCAGAGCAATAGTTGGAACAATGATCGCTGCCGGGACCGGGAAAATTGGTCTGGAGGAATTTGAGAACATAATTCAGGCGAGGGATCGCTGCAGGGCAGGACAATCAGCCCCTGCCAAAGGCTTATTCCTTACAGATATTGAATATCCTCCTGAAATATTTACAGGAGACCAGGGTCATTCCATATTTCCCACGACCGGTCTGCCTGGGAATACAGCATTTTAAGCCCTGTAATTATTGTGCATCCCCTCTCCTTTCCGGCTTTCAGAAAAGAGGTGTATTCAGGATTATATACAAAATCAAAAAGTATGTGTTTTTCATTCAGCAGGCTGTAGTCAATATCAGGCTTTGTGGAAATATCGGGGTACATTCCAAGTGGTGTTGTATTTATTATTATATCCGTATTCCTGAAATGATCAGGTGATAAATCACTGTAAGAGAGAATGTCAGCTTTCCCCGATCTTGAGACGAAAGTAATATTCATCCCCAGTGTTTTCATTGTATAAGCTGCTGCCTTAGAGCTTCCTCCTGTACCCAGTATCAGAACATTTTTTATACTTTTTCCCAGATATGGAGTAATTGAATCTCTGATTCCTGTTACATCGGTATTAAATCCATAAACAGTAATATTGTTCCCGGCTCTTTTGAATTTTAAAACATTAGCTGCTCCGATCTCATCGATTGAAGGATCCATGACATCGATAAAGCTCAAAACTGCTGTTTTATGAGGTATTGTCACATTGAGTCCGCAAAGTTCAGTATTGTGCGCTATGAGTCCGGGTAACAGCTCAATATGTTTCAAGGGGTAATTATCATAAGAACAGTCAATAACATTTTCCCGTGAGAATTTTTCAGTAAAATATTTTTGAGAGAAAGAATGACCGAGAGGATATCCGATAAGGCCGAATTTTCTCATAACATATGTATAATTGGTGTATGGGTACTCTCAGAAATTTCTTCTGCTACCTGTTCTTCAGGTTATCAGGAAGAAACTGAAAAAAAGTATCTCCCCGGAGGCCAAGGCGAAGTGATTCGAGAGGAATGATCTCATTCGGAGCTATATTACCCAGATTCACATTTGCACCGAAGTTTTTAATGAACCATGCCTGCTGGGATTTCAGCGGAGCTTCCCAGATTACGTTTTCAAGCTTTACCTGTTCTGAAATTGCACCTATGATCTTATTATTAATTGAACCATCTTCATTGTAGATGCCGGTTGTTCCTGATTCCCTGGCTTCAGCAATGACTTTAAGAGATCCGGCATCAAGCTCGGACTTCATCATTGCCACCCATTGATCAGGTGTATATACCACTTCTTTCTTTTTTGATCCTACTTCAGAAATTACTTTCCCGCGACCGGCAAGAATTCTTATATATTCAAGTTTTTGAGAATGATCAATATCATAAGAACCATCTGATACTTCAACCATCTCAACCTCATATCTGTCGAGAAATTCAATAAATTCCCTGAACATATTACGGATAATAAATGCTTCGAAAAGAGTCCCTCCGAAATAGGGTATAACTCCCTGCTTCTTATAGATTTCTATCTTCTTTTCAAATCCCGGGGTAATAAGCGAGGTACCAAATCCGAGCTTGACTAAGTCGGTATATTCACTTCCAACCGACATAAAATCCTCAGCCTCCCTGATACTCAAGCCTTTATCCATAACCATAGTGAGTCCGGACTCCCTTGGTTTCAAAGGACGTTCCGGCAAAAACGGAAGAACAGTTTTCATAGTTCGCTTAGGATTACAGTAATTTTTCTAATATAAGATTTTTCTTTCTGATTTCAATTATTCATATACTCTGCGTACCATTTATGCAATCCTTTGGGCCCTGCTATATAACTAATTTAAAAACTTATACAGAGATCCCACTAAGGAACACAAATGAATTTGGTAAATTATGAACCATTATGAATTAACCGGACTAAGATAGGATTTTTCTTTCTCAGATAAGATTATTCTTTCTGAGGAGTCTGTTAATTTTTTTTGTAGAGAGATCCAGAGGAAATACTTCCTTAAACTCCATGAACATTTCCTTATCCAATCCGACTCCGAGTGAAAGATGCCTGAATGAATCTTCCCGGTCACCATGATAAAGATAAAATAAGGCAAGAAGATAATTGATACCGGGAAGATCGCCTGTTACCCTGTATGCATGTTCCAGATAAGGTATTGCCCTGGAAATCAGCTTTTCCCTGAGAATCATTTTCCCGAGATCGATCCAGACTTCATCATAATATGCATCAATCTTCAGAGCCTCCCTGAAACAGCTCAGCGCCGCCTTGATCTCACCTTTTATATAATGTGCTTTCCCCAGAAGATACCAGTATTCAGGATTCTCATCATCAAGTCTTACAGCTTTCCTGAAATATATCAGGCTGTCATCAGCATTTCCTGCATTGAACTCAATCACCCCAAGCCCGAACCAGGCATCCGAATATTCCGGTTCAATTTCAATGGCATCATGGAAATATTTTCCTGCCAGCTCAATCTCATCAGTTTTTTCATAACATTCAGCCAGATAAGTCATGGCTTCAAAACTATCAGGCTCATTCTCAAGATATTCATGATACACAGGAATTGCTTCAGAATACCTTTCAAGATTACTGAGAATATTTGCTTTATTAAAGATGGCAAAAGTATTCAGTGAGTTAACTGCAAGAGCAAAGTCATAGGCTTCCAGTGCCTCATCAAACTGCTCCGTCTTATTATAAATGATGCCCAGGTTATACCAGGCACTGTCTGAAAAAGGTTCTTCTTCGAGGTATTTCCTGTAATAAAAAATGCTTTCATTATACTTTTCGACCTTTTCGTAAGCATACGCCAGATCGTAGAGATGAGCTTTATAATTAGGTTCCATACCTATGAGCCTTACAAGGTATGGGATCAGATGTTCATAATAATTAAGGTTCTGGAGTACAGAGACGATAGCAAAAAGGATATTCCCGGTCTCATCCGAATCGAGTGTGAGTGCATAATCAAAAATCTTTTTCGCTCCCTGAATATCTCCGAGCATTCCGAGTGCAGTCCCTTTAGCAACAAATATTTCGTGATTTCCCGGTTCAATGCTTTCAAGGTTCTTAAGTATCCTCAGGGCTTCAACTGCCCTGCCTTTATCGAGCAGTACCCTGGCTTTTCTTACCTGAATCGATACAGAATTGGGATGTTGCTGGGTAGCAAGTGTTGCTGCCTCAAAAGCCTTGGGGGAATTATTGCTTTCAATGTAATAATCAATTATAGATTCGAATTCAACGACATCAAAGAAATATTTTTCATTATTTCTTTTCATCCTTTCGAATTTCTGAACGGCCTGCCTGATTTCTTCCTCCAACGAGTATTTATACTTATCCTCTTCCATCTCCAACCGATATGTCACAAAATTAGTATTATTTCTTATCAGGTTTAATACACATGAATTCAATTATTAACAATTTAACATTTTTTCAAACTATTCAATTTCAATGTTATATAAATTATTTTGCATTTTTATCGTTTTTTTTAATAAACATACGCAACCCCGGAGGCATTTTATTCATCTTCCGGGTATAAAACATATACTATTACCCTATACCCAAATTTACCCCAGAATTAACCTAAATTCTACCTCAGAAAGACCGGGCCACAACCCGGTTTTTCCATTTATCCAATTATTAGTAACAAATCAGTACATAAAGTGCCTATAGTGCCTAAATTGCCTAAAGTGTCTAAAGTTAATCCTAATAGATTGAATCATTTAATTTTATGAACCGACAAAATGTTAATTTCCCTCTCAAATTGTTAACAGCATCTATTTTTTTAACTTTAAGTACTCCAAACTTTAGCTCACTTTAAGTACTTATTAATATCTTTACATCTGTTTCAATTCTCTGCAATATGAACAAGCTGTCTGTAAAATCCCTCAGGATATTACTATTGTGTATATCCCTTATCCTGTTAAACGTATTTTCCTGCAAAAAGTCCGATAATCCCATAAAATTTCCGAAGGGGACCTTTCCCGATTCAACGATGGCGTTGACCGGAATAAACACCCAGTATGACGACTATAATTCGAACATACAACAGTTACTTGATTATGTGATTATTATATTTTCAAGCAACAGGATAAGCACAGGAGAGCAATTTGATCTTGTACAGGGAGTTATTTCATATTTTTTCGACCAGACTAGCGGAGCTTTCGAAGTTGAAAGTGAAATGATACAGGAACCGTTTATTACGACACTACTCAGTGCATCGAATACAGACGGTGATGATCTGGGTCCCTATACTCTTTTCAGTGCAGCGGACGGATTCGAATACCTGCTTCTGGCATCTGAAAGTACAAATGGCGATCTGGACTTTTATTATCTTAAAAATCAGCCTGTAAGTGGTGTTAATCTACCTGCAGTACTGGGTCCATATCCCGTGAAGCTGCTTAATACTGGTTCAGATGATGCCTATATTTGTTTTGATACCAATCAGGACAGTGTATATTTTTCCTCCGACCGGGAGGGCAGCTTTGATATCTTTATTAAAACAAGACCTGCAGAAACAACTATAAGTGAATGGTTTGACGGAGACTATTCAGTTTCGGAAAAACCTGACAGCATAAACAGTTCCGGAAATGACAAATGTCCGTACGTTTATAGAAAGTACCTTGTTTTTGCTTCTGACAGACCGGGAGGATTTGGAGGATTTGATCTTTATTATTCGGTATTCAGAAAAGGTAAGTGGAGTTCACCGGTCAATTTTGGTCCGGACATCAATACAACTGACAATGAATACCGCCCGGTCCTGGGATATCACGAAGAGTTTACTAATAATTTCATGATCTTCTCCTCTGATCGTCCGGGAGGCAAGGGAGAATACGATCTGTATTTAAGAGGGATCACCTTTCCTGAGAGGTAAAATACCTCCTACTTTCTACGGGTTTTTGCAGCATGAAGTGTATTTTTCAGAAGCGACACCCTTGTCATCGGGCCAACACCACCGGGCACAGGTGTAATGAAAGAACACTTTGGAGCAACATTCTGAAAATCAACATCTCCTGCCAGTTTCCATCCGGATTTGGATGTTGGTGACTGAACTCTTGTCGTTCCCACATCAATAACAGCTGCACCTTCCTTTACCATATCGGCTTTAACAAAGCCCGGTGACCCTATTGCTGCCACAATGATATCTGCAGACCTGATTGTTTCGCTCAATCTGTGCGAACGGCTGTGAACAACTGTTACGGTGGCGTCAGTTCCTTTCGCTGAAAGAAGTATACTTACAGGCCGGCCCACAATATTGCTGCGGCCTATTACAACACAGTTCCGGCCCGACGTTTCAATCTGATATCTTTTTATGAGTTCCATTATCCCGTAAGGTGTTGCAGGAAGATAACCCGGCAGGCCCAGAACCATTCTGCCGATATTGACCGGATGAAATCCATCCGCATCCTTCAGGGGATCGATAGCTTCAATAACTCTGTCCCCGGAAATATGGTCCGGCAGTGGAAGCTGAACAATGAAACCGTCGATATCTTCATCATCATTAAGTTCCCTGATCTTTCCGATCAGGATCTCTTCAGGAATTTTGTTTTCAAGTCTTATGAGAGTAGAGATGAATCCCACCTCCTTACAATCATTCACTTTGTTTGCGACATATGTCTCGCTTGAGGGATCGTTACCCACAAGTATAGCTGCCAGGTGAGGAATTTTACCTCCGTTTTTAATTATTTCAGCAACTTCGGTTGCTATTTCACTCTTTATTTCAGAAGCTGTTTTTCTGCCGTCGATAAGTGTGTACATATTGGTTGATTGATTGATTGGTTATCTTCTTCCCATTAACCTTGCCGGATTTCCACCCTTTGAGATCATCTTCATCATCCGGCGTGTTTCATCAAATTGTTTTACAAGCTTGTTAACCTCCTGAACTGAGGTACCGCTGCCATCTGCAATCCTTTTCCGCCTGCTTCCGTTAAGAATGACAGGATTAGTCCGTTCCTCGGGTGTCATACTCCTGATTATGGCCTCGATACCTTTAAAGGCATTATCGTCGATATCAAGATCTTTAACAGCCTTGCCTACTCCGGGTATCATTGACATCAGGTCTTTCACATTACCCATTTTCTTTATCTGCTGGATCTGACTTATAAAATCATTAAAATCGAACTGGTCTTTTGCAATTTTTTTCTGAAGCTTTCTTGCCTCTTCGGTATCATACTGTTCCTGGGCTTTTTCAACAAGTGAGACAATATCTCCCATCCCGAGTATCCTGTCAGCCATTCGTGCAGGGTAAAAGATATCAATTGCATCCATCTTCTCTCCTGAGCTGACAAACTTGACAGGTTTACTTACAACTGATCTTATTGAAAGGGCCGCTCCTCCCCTGGTATCGCCATCAAGCTTTGTAAGCACCACTCCGTCAAAATCGAGCCGGTCGTTGAATTCTTTTGCAGTGTTTACAGCATCCTGGCCTGTCATTGCATCAACAACGAACAGTATCTCATGAGGGTTAACAGCTTCCTTTATTGAAGATATCTCATTCATCATCTCTTCATCAACGGCAAGACGGCCGGCAGTATCTATAATCACAACATCATGGCCTTTCAGTTTTGCCTCTTTAACAGCGTTTTTCGCAATCTGCACGGGATTTACATTTTCTTCCCCGGAGTAAACAGGCACTTCAATCTGTGAACCAATTATTTTAAGCTGATCAATAGCTGCAGGACGGTAAACGTCACATGCAACAAGCAGTGGATTTTTACTTCTTTTGGACTTTACCCACGCTGCAAGCTTTCCGCTGAATGTCGTTTTTCCTGAACCCTGTAATCCTGCAATAAGAATGACGGACGGATTGATCCTGATGTTAATATCTGTCTTGTCGCCTCCCATTAACAGAGTCAGTTCGTCATGGACAATCTTGACCATCATCTGTGAAGGATTGACAGCTCTGAGTACTTCCTGCCCCAGTGCCTTAGCTTTGACAGTATCTGTAAACTGCTTGGCTATTTTAAAGTTGACGTCAGCATCGAGTAATGCCCTCCTCACTTCCTTAAGTGTTTCGGCAACATTTATTTCGGAAATCCTTCCCTGTCCCTTAAGAATCTTAAACGATCGTTCAAGCCGTTCACTTAAATTTTCAAACATATCTGTGAAAACTATATTTATTTAACAATTTACATCCTTTCCGGCATTTCTATGCCCAGAAGGTCCATACCCAAACTCAGAACCCTTCCTGTAACATCAGAAAGCGAAAGTCTCAGATCGCGTATTGAAGGATCAGGTTCTCCAAGAATCGAAAAATCGTGGTAGAACTGATTATACTCCTTTGCCAGTTCATAGCAATAATTTGCTATGATTGAGGGGCTGTAACTATCGGCAGCCTCAATTACGATTGCTGTGAACCTTCTCAGGAGCCTGATGAGCTGTATCTCCTTTGATCCAGCTTTAACATCCGTATTGAATGCAGAACCGGCGGATAGCTTCATCTGTCCGGCTTTCCTGAAGACTGACCTTATCCTTGCATATGTATATTGAATTAATGGACCAGTATTTCCGTTAAAGTCAATTGATTCAGCCGGATTGAAAGTCATATTCTTCCTGGGGTCGACCTTCAGGATATAGTATTTCAGGGCTCCCATGCCTATCTTACGAAAAATTTCCTGCCGCTCTTCATCTGAATAATCTGACAGCTTCCCAAGTTCAAGGGATACCTCTTTTGCTGTTTCAATCATTTCAGCTATCAGATCATCAGCATCAACGATGGTCCCTTCCCGGGATTTCATTCTCCCTTCAGGCAGTTCAACCATTCCATAAGAAAAATGAAAGAGACCATCAGACCAGGGATATCCAATCTTTTTCAGAATAGCTTTAAGTACCTGGAAATGATAATTTTGCTCGTTGCCAACTACATATATGCACCTGTTGAAATTAAACTCTTCGTGCCTCAGGGCTGCTGTTCCCAGATCCTGTGTCATATAAACTGCAGTTCCATCGGAGCGCAGAAGTAGCTTCTGGTCAAGGCCTTCGTCCTTGAGATCGACCCAGATTGAATTGTCGTCATTCTTATACAGCAGATTCTTATTGAGTGCTGCATAAACAAGGTCACGGCCAAGTTTATATGTATCTGATTCGTAATAAATTTTATCGAAATCAACGCCAAGCTTTCTGTATGTTTCATCGAAACCCGAATAGACCCAGGAATTCATCATTTTCCATAAATTAATTGTATCCTGTTCTCCGGCTTCCCATTTAAGAAGCATTTCCCTGGCCTCTTTCATAAGAGGTGCATTGTTTTTCGCTTCAGCCGGGTCCATTCCTGCCGCTATAAGTTGTTCTGCTTCCTTTCTGTATTCTTTTTCAAACAAAACATAATATTTACCAACCAGATGATCGCCCTTCATTCCCGCTGATTCCGGAGTTTCTCCCATTCCGAATTTCTGCCAGGCCAGCATCGACTTACATATATGTATACCACGATCGTTTACAATATTTGTCTTAATGACCTTATGTCCGCATGCCGAAAGTATCCTGTAAAGCGAAAAACCAAGCAGATTATTCCGGATATGTCCAAGATGAAGGGGTTTATTTGTATTGGGTGAAGAATATTCAACAAGTATCGTTTCAGATTTATCAGCCCGGCATCTCTTCAGAATATCCGGATCAGAAACGATTTCCTCAAGATAACCAATCCACCATTTATCTGATATTTCAAGATTCAGAAATCCCTTGATCACATTATACCCCGAGATGGCAGGAAATGATTCCATCAGCTGTTTACCGATTGTTGCGCCGGTTTTTTCGGGTGTATTTTTTGAGAATCGTAACAACGGAAAAACAACCACAGTAAAGTCGCCTGTAAAATCCTTCCTTGTTTCCTGTATCTGGATAAGCTCATCACTGACTTCACTGTTATAAAGATCTTTGACAGCCCCTTTAATCCTGGTTCTTAAAACGCTCTCCATCTGAGTTCCTGGTTTCATTTTTCAGGTGGCAAAGATAGTATTAAAAAAGATTGACAGATCAGAAAACCACATCAAAAACGAAGGTCCTATCAGATGAGGTTACATCAAAAGTTAATAATATTTGATAACTATTTACTTTTTTTTGATAAAGATTCTCTATTCAGTATGAATATAATATAAAAGATATACTATTTTTGATACAGGGATTTATAAGAAATTAATTTTATACCTAACAGCATCAGGTGGAACTAAAGAATATCTATATTGAAGCTACTGCCAAGACACCTCATGTTGACTTTAACCCTCTGACCGGTGAACTAATTTTTTCAGGAAAATCGATACCCGAAAATCCTGCCAAAATTTATGAAAGTCTTCTTGAATGGGTACAGCAATATGCTAAAAATCCGCGGAAAACAACCAATCTGCGGCTAAATATTGAATATTTCAATACTGCATCAGTTATATGGATAGCAAAGATTGTAAAAGCTCTTTGCGGAATGAGTGAAACAGAAAACACTCTCCTAATTCATCTTTATTTTGATATTGAGGAATTCGACACCATGGAGGCTGATGATGTAAAGGAAGCTCTGAGCCCTGTACTTGATATGGTTGGAACACCCTCAATAAGTCTTGGTATAAAAATCTACGGAACTGACGAGAAGGGAGAAATAATTAAAGAATCAATGGTACTCATCTGATCCTTGTCAGCAAATCGGCTTTTTCATCATTTTTTCAATTTTTTGGCATAACTTTATTACGCCAAAATGATTTAGCATTATGCGTAGCGCTTTACTTATTCTCTTATCAATTTTCAGCATCATGGATATTTATTCTCAGGACAGAGTAACTGACAGGCAGCCGGTTGCAGCCGGAAGGTTTTACTCAGCAGGCAGGGAAACACTGACTAAAGATATCGCCGGACTTTTTTCAGGATGTAAAAAAACTCCCGGTAATCTGAAAGTCAGGGCAATTATTTGTCCTCATGCCGGATATGTTTATTCAGGAAAAATTGCAGCATCAGCTATTTCGACAACTTCGGAGTATTCTAACTTCAACAATATCTTCATAATAGGTTCAAGTCACATAATGGCATTTGACGGCGCTTCGGTCTATCATACCGGCGATTTTATCACTCCCCTGGGCCGGGCTGTTGTAAACAGGGAGATTGCGGCGAAACTCCGTAAAGAGAACAAAGTGTTTAACTTCCCGGTAAATGCCCATAACCAGGAACACAGCCTTGAAGTCCAGGTACCTTTAATACAGTATTATTATAAAAACCAGCCCGGAATTGTGCCGGTAATTATCGGTACAAGTAATAATAATACTCTTAAAAGCATAGCAGAAGCTCTCAGACCCTGGTTTACACCCGATAATCTTTTTATAATAAGCAGTGACTTTTCCCATTACCCCTCATATAATGATGCCAACACAATAGACAACCTTACTGCCGATGGGATACTGTCAGGCGATCCCCAGGTATTTATGACTACTCTTAAAAAGAACTCATCAAAAAATATTGCAGGACTGGCGACCAGTATGTGCGGGTATACATCCGGGCTGGTACTTATGTATCTGGCTCAGGAAAATAAAGACTTGACATTCAAGAAAATAGATTACTGTAATTCGGGTGACTCGCCCTACGGCGACAAGGAAGGAGTAGTAGGATACCACGCAATAGCTCTGGTTGAAAAAAATGCACAAACAGCCACCGGAACATTATCAGAAGGTGATTTTACTTTTTCGGAAGAGGAGACTGATAAGCTTTTTGATATTGCAAGGAGCAGCATAAAGACAATGCTTGCCGGGCACAGGAGGTATACGACTGATGAGAGTATGATTCCTGAAGCCCTGAAACAGCCGCTGGGAGCATTTGTCACTCTTAAGATTAACGGTGAACTAAGGGGCTGTATAGGCCGGTTCATTTCATCCGATCCACTTTATGAAGTTGTAAAAGCTTCAGCTGTCTCTTCTGCTTTTGAAGATCCCAGATTTAATCCTCTCACTCTGCAGGATTATGAAAAAACAGATATGGAGATAACTGTCCTGGGACCGATGAAGAAGATCAAAAGTATTGATGAAATCATCCTTGGTAAACATGGTATTTATATAAAGAAAGATTCAAGATCGGGCACTATGCTGCCTCAGGTTGCAACTGAGTACGGATGGACCGTGGAAGAGTTTCTCGGCCACACATCAAGAGATAAGGCCGGATTAGGATGGGATGGCTGGAAAGATGCCGAACTCTTTGTTTATGAAGGTGTGGTCCTTGAAGAAAACCGAAAATGAATCTATGTCTGTCAATCGGGCTGCAATTAACCAGGAAGGCATCAGTACAAATCTGTTCATTACCGGTTTTGTAAGCACTTCTTTACAACTCCTTCTGATGAGGGAGATAATGAATATTTCAGGAGGTTATGAACTCATTACCGGAATATTCTTCGGATCATGGCTTCTTGCTTCTGCTGCAGGAGCAGCAATGGCAGGCAGATCAGGCATTAATGATATAAGGAAGATCAACCTTGCTTTTTCTGCAAGCCAGGTTATTTCAATCGTCCTTCTGATTCTGGTTTCCCGTCTTTTTCTGGAATCCGGAGAAACCCCAGGTTTCGGAACGAGCATAATTATGACTTTCCTTATGCTGCTACCCTTCTGTTTTGTATCCGGGTTTGCATTTATTAAACTTATCTCGTTAGCAAAAACACTGCATAATTATGTTCCCGGCAAATCCTTCTCAATTGAGACCACAGGAAGTATTGTTGCAGGAATCCTTCTTTCTGTTTTAACTTCAGGATTACTTAATACAGGACAAATCCTCCTTGTAATAGTGATTCTGAGTCTTGCGTATACTCTGCTCACATACTATATTTCCGGCAGGCGTGAAAAACTTATCACAAAAACGATCTTTTCCCTGTTAACAGTTCTTGCACTTATTTCAGAACCTGATGTTTGCCTCCGCCAGATGCTTTTACCGGGAATTAAAGTAAGCGGGACAAAAGATACTCCTTATGGTAATATAACAAGTGGGGTGTATGGTGAAGAGCGGAGTATCTATTATAATCACAGGCTTCTTACCTGGCATGATGATGCCATTGAGAGGGAAGAAAATATCCACTACGCTCTTTTACAGGCAGAAAATCCGGAAAAGGTTCTCCTGATCTCCGGATCTATCGGGTCGTGTCTGCCCGAACTCAACAAATACAGCCTTAAAAAAGTGATTTATGTTGAAACGGACCCGGCGCTTACAAAAGATATCTCCCCGGGAGATTTTATGGTTCCATTCAATCTGGAAATTAAAACGGAAGATGCATTCCATTACGTTAAGAAAAAAAACGAATCTGTTGATGCAGTGATCCTTCTTCTCCCTCCGCCTTCAACACTTGCCCTGAACAGGTATTATACAACAGAGTTCTTTAAGGATGTAAAAGAGATACTCTCACCCGGAGGTGTTTTTATGTGTTCACCGGGACCCGGTGATTATTATCTTAACCCGGAATCTGTTAATCTGTATTCATCCGTATTCAACAGTATGTCCGGTGTCTTCAGAAACATTAAACCGGTAGCAGGTAATAAACTTTATCTGATAGCATCCGATTCGGAAGTAAAGCTGACTTTTTGTGAAACGGTTTTGAGAAAAGGTATCAGCAATATCTATGTCAGTTCAGATTTTATGTCTGACGATCTTATAGAAAGAAAGTCTGATGAAATTGTTTCTGTCATTGACAGGGGTATAAAACAGAACACATCTGCCTTCCCAATTGCCTGCTTTTATTACCAGTCATATAATCTTTCAAGAGACCTTTCAGCGAAGAACACTGCAATTATTATATTAATCGTGGCATTCGTATTTTCTTTTCTTTCAGTAAAAAGGGAAAACATCCTTATGTATTTCGCTGCATCATCCCTTGCCGGATTTGAGATCATAATGCTTCTGGTCCTTCAGCTTACTATCGGGAATATGTACCAGCTCACAGGTATAATAATCGCCTCACTTATGGCAGGTCTGGCTGCAGGATCAGGAATTAGCCTCAGGGTATCACAGGATATACCGGTGAAAGTAATTGCCCTTGCTCTGCTATTGTTTTATATTGTTATTGCATTCTTCCTTGATCCCATTCTGTCAGTCTCAGGGATAGCTCCGGCAACACTTCTTATTGTTGCAATCGTTCTGATACCGTCTTTTATTACAGGTTATCTTTTCAGGAAGCTCACAATTGCTGACACCAGCGGATCACTGGCAGCCTCCGTTTACAGCTCTGATCTGGCAGGTTCAGCTCTGGGATTTATACTTATCTCAGGTGTCCTGATCCCCATTTTCGGGATCAGGTCATCGGTTTTTCTTCTTTCAGGCCTGATTTTTGCCGGTATTCTTTTTGGCAGAAAGAGGAACAAGTATTAGTTTTATTTATTCTTCCCAATAAGATACAGGTATGGTAAAAAGCAAATTCAATTCTGGTAAAAGAGCTTTTATAAAGAAATGTCTGGCACTATCTGCAGGCATTACTGCCATGCCTGGTCAGGTTATCCTGAATGATTTGCTTAACGGGGAACAATCCGGAAGAAGGATAGCAATGTTCCAGGAAGAAACTCCGAGGGGTGTCATGTGCCTTATATGCCCGAATGAATGTGTCCTGAAAGAAGGTGAGGTAAGCCAGTGCAATAACCGGATTGTCAGGAATTCGAAGCTCTATACTATGGCTTTCGGCAATCCGTGTTCAGTAAATATCGATCCTATGGAGAAAAAGCCTCTGTATCATTTCCTGCCGGGATCGAGAGCTTACTCAATAGCCACAGCCGGATGCAATCTTGCATGCCTGAACTGTCAGAACTGGACCATCTCACAAACCAGGCCCGACAGGACAAGGAATTATGACTTAATGCCGGCAAGGGTTGTTGAAGAAGCTATAAAGAACAATTGCAGGTCGATTGCATATACATATTCCGAGCCTGTTTCATTTTATGAGTATGTTTATGAGACTTCGCTTCTTGCCAGAAGAGCAGGTGTTAAAAATGTGCTGAAGTCCAACGGTTATGTCAATCCTGAACCACTCCGTAAACTCTGTACGGTAGCTGATGCAGCAAATATTGACCTTAAATCGTTCAGGGAAAGCACATATTTAAAACTTTCCGGAGGAAAGCTTCAGCCTGTGCTTGAAGCTCTTAAGATATATCGCGATTCCGGGGTCTGGCTTGAAATAACAAATCTGATTATTCCGTCATGGACAGATAAGCCGGAAGAAATAGCAGCTATGTGTAAGTGGCTTGGCGAAAACGGATTTAAAGACACCCCCATCCATTTCAGCAGGTTTTATCCTGTTTATAAACTTGAGCAGTTACCTCCCACCCCTGTAGAATTACTTAATAACGCAGCAAAGATCGCAGCCGGTGAGGGTTTACGGTATGTGTATACAGGGAATGTACCTGGCAATGAACAGGCAGATACCCTGTGTCCGGAATGTGGTTCAACACTTATATCAAGAGAAGGGTACAGAATAGTTGTTAACAATATTACAAAGGGAAAATGTCATAAGTGCGGGAAAGAAATCAAAGGCGTATGGATCTGAGAAAACATTAAAACTGATGAAACGGGAAGAAGCAAGAGAACGGATTGAGAAGCTGCGTAAGGAAATTGAAACGCATAACAACAATTATTATATTTTAAACAAACCGGTCATTTCCGATTTTGAGTTTGATCTGCTCCTTAATGAGCTTGATACTCTCGAAAAAATGTTTCCGGAATACATTACTGAGGATTCTCCTACCCGGAGAGTCGGCAGCGACCTTACTGATGAGTTCATCCAGTATGAGCATGCTTATCCGATGCTTTCCCTGGGGAATACTTATAATACAGAAGAGCTGAAAGACTTTAACGAAAGAGTTGAAAAGATTGCAGGAAGGCCGGTTGAATATGTTTGTGAATTAAAATTCGACGGCGCATCAATAAGCATTACATACAGGAACAAATCGCTCTTCAGAGCCCTTACCAGGGGAGACGGAACTTCCGGGGATGATGTAACAAGGAATATTAAAACCATAAGGAGCATTCCGTTAAAAATATCGGGCGACAATATCCCTGATGAATTTGTTATCAGGGGTGAGATCCTGATGCCAAGATCCGTTTTTAACAGGATTAACCGGGAGCGTATAACTGCCGGCCTCGCACCTTTTGCAAATCCCAGGAATGCAGCCTCCGGAACATTAAAGCTTCTTGATCCGAAAATAGTTGCATCGCGGGAACTGGACTGCATGTTTTATTTCCTCTTTTCTGATAATACACCTTACAGAACCCATCATGAAAATCTGCTGCAGGCAGGAAAATGGGGATTTAAGGTATCGGAGGGAATAAGTATTTGCAGAAATATGGGCGAAGTAATGAGTTTTATCGATAAGTGGGAAAATGACCGCAGGAAGCTGGACTTCGATATAGATGGTGTTGTAATAAAGGTAAATTCAATTGACCTCCAGGAGGAACTTGGTTATACAGCCAAATCACCGCGGTGGGCCACAGCATATAAGTATAAGGCCGAACAGGTGAGCACAAGGCTCTTATCTGTATCGTTCCAGGTCGGAAGGACCGGGAATGTGACTCCGGTCGCTAATCTGAGCCCGGTTTTTCTCGCAGGTACAACGGTTAAGAGGGCTTCACTCCACAATGCCGATCAGATATCTGCTCTTGACCTTCATTTAAATGATATTGTTTATGTGGAGAAGGGAGGAGAGATCATACCGAAGATAACAGGTGTAGATATTACTCAAAGAAATGAAAACAGCGAAAGGGTGATATTTATTTCAAACTGCCCCGAATGCGGGACCCTGCTGCAAAGAAATGAAGGAGAAGCAAATCATTACTGTCCCAATTATCTCCACTGCCCACCACAGCTTACCGGAAGAATTGAGCATTTCATAAGCCGAAAAGCAATGAATATTGAAGGTCTCGGTGAAGAGACTGTGGACCTGCTTTTCAGCAACAACCTTATAAGAAATTTCGCCGACCTGTATGAACTTAATGCCGGACAACTTATTCCCCTGGAACGTCTTGGTGAAAAATCAGCCCTCAATATAATTAACAGTATAAGATCCTCTGTCGGAGTTCCCTACAATCGCGTACTTTATGCACTGGGTATCAGGCATGTGGGCGAAACTGTAGCTAAGACCATTGCAAAGAGGTTCAGCTCAGTCGACGAGCTTATTCAAGCTGATTCAGCTACGCTCACATCAATACCTGAGATAGGGCCGAAGATAGCTGCCAGTATAATTTCATTTTTCCGTGATCAGGATAATATACTGATCATAAACAGACTTAAATCCTATGGTCTGAATCTTAAAAGAAAGGAAATTTCAGTTGAAACCGTCGGTAAATTAACCGGGAAATCAATTCTGATATCCGGTGTCTTTAAAGAGCATACCCGTGAAGAGTACAAAGAGATCATTGAGAATAACGGAGGAAAGAATGTCTCTTCTCTATCTTCTAATACATCTTTTCTGCTTGCAGGTGAGAATATGGGGCCCTCTAAAAGAGAAAAAGCAGAATCACTGGGCATTCCCCTTGTAAGTGAAACAGATTTTCTTAAATTAATTAATGAAGATTAGGATAATGCCCTGTAGCATATAAAAAAAACTGTTAGGTTTGCAGAATGGAATTACTAGGTGAATTCAGGCAAAAAGTTGGGATATACATCCTGGAAAGAAAAGGATCGAGGTCTAAAAGGAAAGTACATTATTCCAACATTGAAAGCATCAAAAAAATCGGAATTGTCTGGGATGCATCAAATAACGAGGAGTTCAGTATTCTCACAAAGTTCCACAACAGGATGAACGAAAAGAATGTTAAGGTGAAGATTATCGGATACTATGCCGGGAAGGATCTTCCAAACAATTTAACTGCAATAAAATTCTTTTCATGCATAAGACAACCCGAGCTTGACTTTTTCTATAAACCTGTTTCATCAGTTGAAGCAGCTACATTTATTAAAACAAAGTTTGATGTTCTCATAGATATAAATTTTGACAAGAAATTCCCGCTTTATTATGTATCTAAGTTATCGGCAGCTAATTTTAAGGTTGGTCTGTGGGACTCAGAAAACAGTAATCCTATTTTTGATTTAATGATAGAATTAAAAAAACCTTTCAGGATCGATAATTATCTTGACCATGTAATGCATTATCTCGAAATGATAAAATCAGAATCTCCGGAAATAGTTGAAAAATAAATGAACAATAAAAAATTCAGAGGAACAGGTGTAGCTATTGTAACACCATTCAAAAACGATACAAGCATTGATTTTGCAGCCCTGGGACGCATAATTGATCATGTCATTGCAGGAGGTGTGAATTATATTGTTGCTATGGGGACTACCGGTGAGGCTCCGACACTTACAAAGGATGAAAAACAGGCGATCCTTACATATGTTACCGAGTCTGTTGATAATCGTGTTGCTGTTATGGCCGGAATTGGCGGTAACAACACCCAGGAAATTATTAACTGTATCAGGGAGCTTGATCTTACCGGAGTAGACGGTATTCTGTCGGTTTCGCCTTATTATAATAAACCGGGTCAGAGAGGTCTTATTCAGCATTTCAAAGCTATAGCAACATGCAGTCAGCTTCCCGTAATAATTTACAATGTTCCGGGGAGGACAGGAAGTAATATTTCTTCAGATACCACTCTCGAGCTGGCACATGAATGTGAAAATATAATAGGTATCAAGGAAGCTTCAGGAGATTTAGCTCAGATAATGAGAATAATAAAAGGTAAGCCGGAGAATTTCCTTGTTATTTCGGGTGATGATATGCTGACTATTCCTGTTATAGCATCAGGAGGATCGGGAGTAATTTCTGTGCTGGCGAATGCCTGGCCGGCAGAATGCAGTGAACTGGTCAGTCATGCACTGAAAAATAACTTAAAGCAGGCCCGGGAGATCCATTTCAGGTTTATTGAAGTGATAGATCTGCTTTTTGCTGATGGAAATCCATCAGGAATTAAGGCTTTTATGTCTGTCAGGAACCTGTGCAAGAATATTTTAAGGCTCCCATTGGTCCCGGTGAACAAAACAGTCATGACACGGATCCAGAAAGCTTCCGAAGATTTAATCTGAACTTTTCTCAGGCGTTAGGTCTGGCATTGGCTGGCCCCTCAGCCTGCTGCTGACCGTGGCAGTGTTTATATTTCTTTCCGCTGCCGCACGGACACAGGTCGTTTCTTCCAACCTTCTTTTCTACTCTCACAGGTTCAGTCTTCTGGTTCCTGTCCTGTCCGCCCCCACCCCCACCGGTCGAACTATATTGTGAGAAATCACTCTTGGAAGTCCTCAGGTTCTCAACCTGTCTGCGACGCTGGGCTTCCTTGACCTGTTCAGGATCCTGAGTGGGAATATGTCCCTTCATAAGAGTGCTTACCACATCTTTGTTAACCTTACTGATCATTGTCTTGAACAGTTCGAAAGATTCAAATTTATAGATCAGCAAAGGATCCTTCTGTTCATATGTGGCATTCTGAACTGACTGTTTCAGGTCGTCCATTTCGCGTAAGTGCTCCTTCCAGGCATCATCTATCGTTGCCAGTACCACAGTCTTTTCATAAGATTTTGCTAACTCCTTTCCTTCCGACTCGGCAGTTGCTTTCAGATTTGTTACAACCTGGAATACCTTAATGCCATCAGTTATGGGAACGACAACATTCTCATATACATGTGACATCCGGTCATATACATCTTTCAGTACGGGATATGCCTGCTGCGAAATTGATTCTTCTTTCCGCTTGTATGTATCCAGAACCTTTGCATATACCTTATCAATAATTTCGTTCGACGCCTCTTTCAGAAAATCCTGGGAAGTCACCGGAGAATCAATTGAAAATGAGCGTATAAGGTCAAAATCAAATCCCTCAAAATCCCCGTCTTTCTGATAATTTTCAACAAGGCTCTCAGTGACATCATACATCATGTTTGCAACGTCCACACTTAGCCTTTCCCCGAGAAGGGCATGCCGTCTTTTCTTGTAAATAACTTCTCTCTGGGAATTCATTACATCATCGTACTCCAGCAGCCTCTTACGGATACCGAAGTTATTTTCCTCAACTTTTTTCTGGGCTCTCTCTATCGATTTGGTTATCATCGGATGCTGAATCATTTCGCCATCCTTCAGGCCCAGCTTATCCATTATACCGGCAATTCTTTCAGAACCAAAGATTCTCATCAGTTCATCTTCAAGTGAAACGAAAAACTGGGATGAACCCGGGTCTCCCTGTCTTCCTGAACGCCCCCGCAGCTGCCTGTCAACTCTTCGCGATTCATGCCTTTCCGTTCCTATTATTGCAAGTCCGCCGGCTTTTTTTACCTCTTCTGTAAGCTTAATATCCGTACCACGACCGGCCATGTTTGTTGCAATTGTTATTGTACCTGTCTTCCCTGCCTCTGCAACAATATCCGCTTCCCTCTGATGAAGTTTGGCATTCAGAACATTATGCTTCAGACCTTTCATCTTAAGCATCCTGCTTAATAATTCGGATATCTCAACTGATGTTGTACCTACAAGAACAGGCCGGCCTTGTTTATTCAGTGCAGAGATCTCATCTATAACGGCATTGTATTTCTCACGTTTTGTTTTATAAATGATATCCTCACGGTCGTCCCTTACAATCGATTTGTTGGTTGGGATAACAACAACATCGAGCTTATAGATATTCCAGAATTCACCGGCTTCTGTTTCAGCAGTACCGGTCATACCTGCAAGTTTATGGTACATCCTGAAATAGTTTTGAAGGGTTATCGTTGCATAAGTCTGGGTAGCCGCTTCAACTTTAACATTTTCCTTTGCCTCAATAGCCTGGTGAAGACCGTCGGAATAGCGCCGGCCTTCAAGAATGCGGCCTGTCTGTTCATCAACGATCTTAACCTTATTATCCATCACAACATATTCAGTATCCCTGTCAAACAGCGTCCATGCTTTAAGAAGTTGTGTCATTGTATGAACTCTCTCCGATTTAACAGAATAATCCTGAAGCAGTTCATCCTTCTTCTTAAGCTTTTCCCGTTCATCAAGTCCTGATTTTTCGAGATCGGCAATTTTTGATCCCACATCAGGGAGGATGAAGAAGCTTGCATCCTCAACCGAAGTGGATATAAGATCGATACCTTTTTCAGTAAGTTCTATTGAATTTGCTTTTTCATCAATAATGAAATACAGCTCATCCGTCACCTTGGGCATCTCCTTGCTGTTATTCTGCATGTAGAAATTCTCTGTCTTCTGCAGAAGTGTTCTGTTGCCTTCCTCACTAAGGTACTTTATCAATGCACTGTTCTTTGGCAATCCTTTGAAAGCTCTGAGAAGAAGTTTGCCTCCCTCCTCTTCCTTTCCTTCGGTAATATGTTTTTTTGAGTCGGCAAGGATCTGTGTAACAAGTTTCTTCTGGGCGCTGACAAGCTTTTCGATCTTTGGTTTAAGCTCATCAAACTGCTGTGTATCGCTTTTGGCTGTAGGACCTGAAATGATAAGAGGCGTTCTTGCATCATCAATAAGGACCGAGTCGACCTCGTCAACAATTGCATAATGATGCTTGCGCTGCACCAGGTCCTCAGGATTAATGGCCATATTATCCCTGAGGTAATCAAATCCGAATTCATTATTTGTCCCGAAAGTGATATCTGCATTGTAAGCTTTGCGCCTGTCAGCAGAGTTAGGCTGGTGCTTGTCGATACAATCTACTGTAAGCCCGTGGAATTCGTAAATCGGGCCCATCCATTCCGAGTCGCGTTTTGAGAGATAATCATTTACAGTTACAATATGAACTCCCCGGCCGGCCAGTGCATTGAGGAATACAGGTAAAGTGGCAACGACAGTTTTACCTTCACCGGTAGCCATTTCCGCTATCTTACCTTTATGAAGAGCCACACCTCCTATCAGCTGTACATCGTAATGTACCATATCCCAGACAATCTCATTCCCTCCTGCAATCCACTTATTGCTCCAGTATGCCTTATCGCCGTTTACAGTAATGCTCTCCCTTGTCGCAGCAAGATCCCTGTCATAATCCCTGGCAGTAACCTCAAGAACACCTGTTTCCTTAAACCTCCTGGCTGTCTCTTTTACTATTGCAAAAGCTTCAGGAACACTTTCATCAAGGATCACTTCAAGCTTTTCTGTGATACGCTTCTCAATTTTATCGATCTCGTTATAAAGCTCTTCCTTTTTATAAACATCAGCTTCTTTTTCAGATTTTTCCCTGAGAGACCTTATCTCGGCCTCATCCACATTCACATATTCCTGTATTCTTTTTTTTATCTCCTGAGTTCTGTCCCGAAGCTGATCGTTTGACAGAGCCTGAATCTTATTAAATTCAATATGGATCTTTTCCACATAAGGATTTATCTCCTTAATATCCCTCTCATACTTATTCCCAAGAAAGAGTCCAAGAACTTTATTTATAATACTCATCGCTGATAATCTTACGGAATTTCAAAATATCCTGCAAAATTAATTTAATTTTCCGATAATGGATTTGAAAAAGACTTTACAGTATTTACCTTATCAGGCTGTATTTAAGTACCTGACTACCATATGGATCATGGAGGATGATGAAGTATATACCCGTTGGGTAACCTGAAATATCAAGAGATATTATATCGCCGGCATTTATAATGCCTTCAAGAAGCCGTGTTCCGGCTGAATTTAAAACGGTGTAACGTGCTGGTCTTATAGCTGAGCCTTCAGGCCTGTGGATAGTAAGGATCCCGTTACCCGGATTTGGATATATAAGTGACTGCCGGTGAGTTATATCGTCAACATTATCAATTAACGGTCCGAAATTAAAATCTTCGATGCCCCAGCCCCATCCGTTAGCATAAGGATCTGAGAAGAGCCGGAATCTGATGACCAATGTATCACCGGCCTGTAGTTGTGATGATTGTTTGATAAAGATCGTATGCTTTACAAGCATCGATTCATCTCCCTGATAAGTTGAATTATTGTCAACGATGGAGCTGTTATAAGCAGTTTCCCATGCTTTCTGATATCTGGAATCATACCCGTCAGAGACAGGGAACCATGATTTACCATAATTCACTGATCCCTCAACTATTACATAATCATAAAATTCAGGTGAGCCAAACAGCGATCCTGTTTCTCCCGGTTCTATCAGAGCCACCTCATTATAACTTATTATCATTCCGCCTGCATCAAACTTAACAGGAGTTCTGAGCATGGCAGTATACCCGATGCTGTCTCCTGTCTCCTCCGGACTCTCATAAGGATGTCTGGTATGAAGGCCAGGTCTTGTAAAACCTTTAGGAGTGGTTATCTCAAATCCCTGATTAAAAAAGTCATCAACACTACTTACAAAATCAGTATGATAACTTAATGCAACATCATTTATACGTTCAAAAGTAATATAGAAATATCCTTCAGAGGGCAGGTTCTTTCTGTTAGCTGTACCTGCCTTGTCAACAGCAATTACCCTGTACCCTATAGAATCATTGCTCGTTATTGAAAGCTTTTTGATATTCAGCAAATTACTGAATTTATCATCAACATCCGGTTTGAGACCAAGAGTCTTTACCGGGCCCTGGTTAATTTTATACTCGATATAAACGGTATCAATCCCCAGGTTATCTGTTGCTATGGCATCAAATTTTACCGAATCGACAACTTCAAAATAGTAATCCGCAGGAGAATGTGAAATAACTGGTCTGACTGTATCAGTACCAACATAGACAGAATGTCTGAAATCCTTTATGTATGATGGAGAACGGTACATCCGCCTGAAATCATCCTCAACATATATATAATATTCAAGGTTGGTTTCATACGAAAGTATATCGATTTTTGCATTAAAAACATCACTTCCGGGAGTGGAATTCATTATAAGGGTATCGCTTGTTGTAAATTTATCAAACGACCAGACAAGACCAACGTTATTACGAAAATATGTAGTATCAGAAATGATTGTTGCAGAAAGGTTTATGCCGGTAATGTAATCTTCAGTATCCGGAGGCGGATCATGTGCTATTCTCGTATTGATCCAGCCAATGTCACCCAGAATGGACATTGTATATTTTCCCGGATCATGAATTGCCTCGCCCCTGCTTATATAAGGTGTCATAAGCTGGTTTTCCTTAAGTGTTGCGCTTTCATCAAGATGGGAAATGCTTGATCCGGCATCGAAGGTCGACGGAGCGTACAATTTTGCTTTTCCTCCGGAGGTATACTTGCTTAGAAGGCGACCATTAAAATACAGCTTTCCGGATGTAAGTTCGTTTTTCAGTTCAGCTGAAGGATTATCGAAAACTGTTGTATCGGTAAGCTTCTGTCCATTAGTGTTTTCAACAAAAGTGTCATAAACAAGCGGAACAGAACCCGCACCATAATATCCTGTAACTGATCCGGCATTCATACTGTCGAAAAAGCCAAGACCATGTATAAGTTCATGGATTACAACTGTTACTAGGTCGTAAGACAGTGCGGGAGTTTTACCGTCTGTTCCCATGTACCAGTTAATTGAACTGTTCACTGTAAGTTCAATATCGCCTTCGAGGTCAAAATTCAGTTTTTCTCCATAAATTTTTTCTGCAAGGGCCGCAGGATAAAATGCATAAGGTTGAAGCGCGTCGATTCCCCACCCCGGAGCATAGCCGGTTGTTGATGAATTGGCCAGAACACCCTGGGTTGTGATACTCTCCCATGATGCCAGGACAGTCAACTCTGTATCTGCAGGCAGAATGGATTTGAGTATTGATGCGGCGTATTCCATTGCAGTTACTGCCGATGAGGGAAATCCGGAATAATATATAGTTACAGATGCCCCTCCTTTCATTCCTGCTTTCCTATAAAACTCTTCAGGAGGGGGAATATAGATCCTGTTAACCTTATCACCGGCATAACATACGCCGGTGATAAGGGTATTTTTTATCAGCTTCTGCGCGTTCAGGGGGAATACTGATAAAAATACTGCTAACAGAAAGATATTCCTTTTAATCATAAGGACCAGATCCTCAGGTTATTGTTCCCTGAGCCTCATTATATCCCTGTCCATCTGATACATAATATTCTTTCCTCCCAGTTTCAGTTTATCTACAATAGACTGGGCAGAAGATTCTTCCTCAACCTGTTCTGCGACAAACCACTGGAGGAAATTATGTGTACTGAAATCCTTTTCTGACAGTGTAAGGTCGACAATATCATTTATGCTTGCTGAAATGAACTGCTCGTGTTTTAATACTTCGTCGAACATTTCCACCACGTCCTTGAAATCTTCAGGTGGTTTCTTGAATGCCGGAATAACTGCTTTCCCGCCACGCTCATTGATATATTTTACGAACTTGAGCATATGTACTTTTTCTTCCTCAGCCTGGGCATACAGCCAGGCGGCGATGCCTGCCAGACCATTTGTTTCGGCCCATGAAGCCATTGCGAGATAAAGGTTTGAAGAGTAACCTTCTCTTTCAACCTGCCTGTTGCAGAGATCTTCTACTTTCTTTTTTAACATATTTTACTTTTTTAAGGTTTGTACAATAACATCTATTCTTTAAAGTTGTTCAATACTAATCAGGTAAAGTCAAGATTGAATGTTTTTTTAAAATCATTCATTACAGGATACTTTCCCTGAAGATAATTATATTTCTGTTCATCTGTATAGGGAGCCTCATTTGTCTCCGACAAATCGACAGCTGTTTCAATATCGAGATCCTCAACAAGAAATCTGTCCCTGAACCATGACAGAAGCCTTTGCCTGTAATTTTCCGAGAAAATGTCCTTCTGGGCGGCATTTGTCAGAGGGATAATAATTGTATGATCATCTTCCAGCCTTGGATTTATAGACTTGAACATGCTTATTATCCGTACGCCTTCGCCTTGAAGGCTATTCCGGAATTCATTCCAGGCAACAAAAAATGTTTCTTCATTGAATTCCTCCTTAACACCATCGGATGCTCCGGTGTTTGTGCCGGTGACCGGCTCTGATCTTTCAACTGCCGGTCTTGCTGTGTCTGTTATAACATCCTTTATTGAAAAGGTTCTTGTCGGTCTTTCGATAACCGGAGTATGTATACTGGTCGTACTATCTTGATTACCAACATTATCACCTTTCTTGTCTTCAGTCTGCCGGATTATTTCAGACCGGGATGGAAGAGGAATTTCATTATGTTCACTTATCTGCTGCTTACCTGAAGGCTTTTTTTTTTCAGGGTCAGAACCGTTTTCAGTCAATATTCGGGACAGCCTTATAAGGAACAATTCAACGTGAAGCCTGGGATTTTTACTGTTCCGGTAATTTATATCGTAATAGCTACCCAGTTCGAGGGCTTTATAAAGAAAATCAGCCGGACATTCTGCTGTCTGCTGCAAGTATCTCTTCCGGACAGCCGGAGTGGTTTCAATCAGTCTTAATGTTGCTTCATCCCTACTTACAAGAAGATCACGCAGATGACTTGTGAGCCCTGAAAGAAAATTATATCCGTCAAATCCTTTTGCCAGTATCTCATTGAAAGTTACAAGGACAGTTGATATATCACCTTTGATAGCTCCGTCGATTGTTTTAAAATAGTATTCATAATCGAGAACATTAAGGTTCTCTATTACATCCCTGTAGGTAATGTTCTTACCACCAAGGCTTACAATCTGGTCAAATATTGAAAGGGCATCACGTAAGGCACCGTCGGCTTTCTGGGCAATAATGTGCAGTGCTTCTTCTTCAGCAACAACCGACTCGTTCTTTGCAACGTATGATAACCTGTTGATAATATCCTCAACCCTTATCCTGTTAAAGTCAAATATCTGGCATCTCGACAAAATTGTAGGGATGATCTTATGTTTTTCAGTTGTTGCCAGTATAAAAATTGCATGGGGTGGTGGTTCCTCAAGTGTTTTCAGGAAGGCATTAAAAGCTGATGCCGACAGCATGTGAACCTCATCGATTATATATATGCTGTATTTTCCTATCTGCGGAGGTATCCGCACCTGGTCGTTAAGGCTTCTTATATCTTCAACCTTGTTGTTTGAAGCAGCATCAAGTTCATGTATATTGAATGACCTCAGGGTATTGAAAGACTGGCAGGATTCGCATTCATCGCATGCTTCGCCGTTCTCTTTCAGATTAAAACAGTTAATTGTTTTGGCAAGTATGCGTGCACAGGTTGTTTTTCCTACTCCCCTGGGTCCGCAGAAAAGATAAGCCTGCGACAGATGATTGTTCCTGATTGCGCTCTTCAGCGTATTTGTAATAGTATCCTGACCAACAACCATATCGAATGTTGCCGGGCGGTATTTTCTTGCTGAAACAATAAAGTTGTCCATAAAAGGATGGAGCCTTTCTTTTTGGAAATTATGTACTGCAAATATAAATAAAAAGGGTTGGCTGATAAAGCGGAGAGGAAATTACTTCTGTTATGAATAATCCTTTGCATCGAAACGGCAGACAGATCAGCGGGGATTTACATTAAAATAACCGGGATTTACATTAAAATAAACCGGAGATTACGTTAATTTCTTACTGACAATGTGATAAAACAGTATTATTTTTCGGATAATCATTTTTTTATAGGAAAAAATTGTATTTTTGCGCTCCGAAATCATTTAAAAATTAAACAAAATTATCAGTTAAACTATGTTGAACCAGTACGAAACCGTTTTCATTGCAACTCCCGTTTTATCTGAGAACCAGATGAAGGAAGCGGTACAGAAATTCAAGAAGGTCATCACCGAGAATGAAGGTGAGATCGTTCATGAAGAGAACTGGGGCCTGAAAAAACTGGCCTATCCTATTCAGAAAAAATCGACCGGCTTTTATTATCTCCTTGAGTTCAAAGGCCCGGGAACAATTGTTGACAAGCTTGAAGTCCAGTACCGGAGGGATGAGAGGATCATAAGATTCCTCACCTTCAGAATGGATAAATTTGCTGTTGAATATGCAGAGAAGAAAAGAAAACAAAAAGAATCAGGTAAAGTAAAGGAGGAATAAGATATGGCACAGAATGAATCAGAAATCAGGTATTTGACTCCACCGACAGTCGAAGTTAAGAAGAAGAAGTACTGTCGCTTCAAAAAGAACAAGATAAGATATATCGATTACAAGGATCCCGAGTTCTTAAAGAAATTCCTGAACGACCAGGGGAAGATACTCCCGCGGAGATTAACAGGTACTTCACTCAAATATCAGAGAAAAGTGGCCCAGGCAGTTAAAAGAGCACGTCATATTTCCCTTCTTCCGTATGTAACTGACCTATTAAAATAAGGAGGAACAGGTATGGAAATTATATTATTACAGGATGTCAGAAAACTGGGTCAGAAAGATGACCTGGTACATGTTAAGGATGGATATGGCAGAAATTACCTTATACCCAAGGGTTTTGCAGTAGCAGCCTCGCCGTCAGCCAGGAAGATGCATGCTGAGAATCTTAAGCAGAGAGCTCATAAGGAAGAGAAGATCAAAACTGTTGCTGAAGAGCTTGCAACAAAGATGGCCGATCTCAAACTTGTCATAGGCGCAAAAACAAGTTCCTCAGGCAAGATCTTCGGATCAGTAAACACAATTCAGATTGCGGAGGGGCTCAGAGAGAAGGGATTTGAAATTGACCGTAAAAACATATCACTTCCGGAAGATCAGATCAAAGAGATCGGGAAATATAAAGCAATCATCAAACTTCACAGGGATGTGAAGGTGGATATTGATTTTGAAATTGTTGCGGAATAGATTGCTGCAAATTAATATTGAAGACCGGATCGTACTGACCCGGTCTTTTTTTTATACCCAGCCTGTCCTATTTCGCAGCAATTGTTTCAATTTCTATAAGAGCTCCCGCCGGAAGATCCTTAACCGCAAAGGCTGATCGTGCAGGATGATTCTCAATATAAATCTGACCGTAGACTTCATTCATCGGCTTAAAATCCGATATATCATTCAGGAATACAGTCGATTTGACCACTTCTGCAAAACTGTAACCGGCAGCCTTGAGGATAGCTTCAATATTCCTGAAAATCTGCCTGGCCTGTGCCTGAATATCCCCTTCAATAAGTTTGCCTGTCTTCGGATCAATAGCAATCTGTCCCGAAACATAAAGGGTTCCGTTTACTTCCACTGCCTGACTGTATGGACCTAAAGCAGCCGGGGCTTCTGAGGTTTTAATGATTCGTTTCATTTTTTATAAGTTTGGAGTTTGAAGTTTAGAGTTTGGAGTTCAGGATTCCGTACATTTACTACTGCTTACTGCTTACTACTTACTGATTACCGCTTACTGATTACTGATTACAGATTACTGATTACTGATTACTGATTACTGATTACTGATTACTGATTACTGATTACCGCTTACTAATAATTATCATGATAATCCTTCCTTCTCTCATACTTAAGGTCTGACAATACAGCTGCCTTAACCCTTATCGAGAACTCCCACATTTTAACTGTTCCGTTGGGAACCCAGTTAAACGACATGTCCCAGCAATGAAGATCGCGTGTTATCGCAATCTGGGTCATTGTAATTTCTTTCCTGGTAAAATCATAACCACTGTTGAATGTAAGGTTCATCTTCTTCGTAAGTGACATGTTCCCGTTAATACTCAGGGTCTGGCTCAGCAGTGATTTATTGTATTGCTTTGTATAATTGATGCTGTAGGCAACATTCATTGTCCACGGCACGTCGAATTCCATATATCCGTACTCGTCGAAAACTCCTGCACTTTCAGTCCCTGCTCTGTCAGCACCCGGGAGATTACTCTCACGGCTATCCAGACCCGAAAAATTTCTCTGGTCCGCATTATTCTGAGTGGTTTCGGATTTCTTCTTGGATTCATCACGGCTCAGCAGTTCATTTACGCTCAAGTCGAGACTCATTGTTGCATTGGTCAGACGCAGCGGTTTCCCGGTTTCAGAATAATAAAACTTAGCTGTTTGATTTCCTTTGCTGTCGAGTGCGTAGAACGAGAAATTACTTCCTGCAGAAACATTTATGTTTTCGAAAAGACGAGTACGCATAACCATGTTAAGAGGGCTCCATCTCAGTGAATCGGCGAACACGTTATAAGATGTGGAAAGACCGAAATTATCAATAAGCTTTACATTTTTTGGTTTCCCTGTGGTATCGTTACGCTCAAATACTTTTGCCTCAAGAATATTTGTCAGGTTGAAGGATACATTTCCGCTTTTCCTTGATAATGACGGAGTGCCATATATCCCTCCTTCAAATATCGAATAATCATCAATCCTACCAGTTGTATCAGACTGTACCTGTCTGTACATCTGTGTACTGAATCCTTTAAGAAAGGGTATATAACTGAAACTTACCGATGGCTTCATAACATGTCTTATTGCCTGAACCCTTGATTCGGGATTGGTAAACTGGAACAACCCGAAGATCTGGGGACTGTAACCGGCACTTATTGACGGGTTTATTGAGTGACCATAGAAATATCCCCTCAGGGTATCCTTTACAACAATAGGGGTGATCTCGCCCGTTTCGGGATCTCTGTAATTTATATCCCATGTTTTGTTTATTTTCTGGGTATACATTACACCATTGTATGAAACTGAGGGTGAAATGGAGAAATTCCTGAAAGGCCGGAGCTGGAAGCTAAGAGGCACTTCATGAGAAAATCCGGATCTCATATTATTCCACACCTTGTTTGTAAAGAGAAGGCTGTCGTAGGTACTTATCTGATTGTCGACTTTTGCCGAATATGAAAATGAGAGTTCCTGGTACCATTTATCGGGACCAGTTCTTTTTCTGCTTTTCAGAGGATATATTCTCGACATGCTGAAATTAAGCTTAGGAAGGTTAAGATTCACTGTGGGATATTTTCCTCTTATATTCTGACTGTGGTTCATACTGGCTGAAAAGTTGAAAGGGGTCCCTTCCCATGATTTCGAATAACTGATGCTCGACTGCCGTTGTGTTGTTATATGATCATTCAGATTATAGCTGTTATTCCTGTCGAATCCGCTGGAACTCATATTTACGCTTGCCGAGAACCTTGATCCCGGCCTTGCCTTGGCATTCTGGTTATATGACCAGTTGATACTGTAGTTTGCAGCTTTTCTATAATCAGATAATCCCTTATGACCATTTACATTGTTTGCATATGTAAAAGAAAAATTACCACTGTACTTATACCTTTTATTATAATTGGTAGCTACAGTCCCGAGCCATGAACCGTTTGTGAATATATTTCCCTTGAGAGTCAGATCAAAATAGTTATTAAGGGCGAAGTAATAACCGCCATCTGTAAGTGCATATCCGCGACCTTCCTCATAATGTGGCTTTGGCATAATTATTCCTGATGCTGCTCTTTTTGTCTGGACAGGAAAATACCCGAAAGGAAGGTACAAGGGTAATGGGATCCCCTCGAGCACAAGGTTACCCGGTCCGGAAATGATCTTCTTACCGGGATAGACTTTTGCTCTCGGCAGGCTGATATAGAAATGTGGTGTATCAGCATCGCATGTGGAATAAGTACTTTTAAAAATGTTCGTTGTTCCGTCATCGAGCATTTTTGCTATTTTACTCCTGAGAAGTCCATCCTCCTGCGATGTGACTATGACCTTAACCACTGCCTGACCTGTTTTGAAGTTGTAAGTAAGTGTATCGGCATTATATGTTTCCGAACCGACCACCAGAACCGGTTTTCCCTGAACTATCCCGGCAGTATCTTTGATACCGGTGGCAAACACCTGGCTTGTCTCCATGTTGAACTCGATTGAATCTGCAGTGATCTTTATATTGTCGTAATTGACTTCAGCATTCTTAACAAGGGTGGATTTTTTACTTATAAGATCATTCCTCTTATACCCTTCAGCCTTATATGTTACCTGTTTTTCAATAGCTTCCGGAGAGATTCTTTTGAGGAAAACAGTGTCGGTAATAGTTGAATCAGGCCTGATAATCAGCGAATCAGGCTTAATAATGTCTTCCTGGGAGAACAGAGAAACAGACAGGAGCATCACGAAGAACACTACAAGTAACCGCTTTTCTTTAATAAAATACAACTTAAATACTATTTTTGTACTGTTTTTGTGTGACGTCATGATGTCGGCGGTAAAACTATTAAAAAAACGCGAACTAAATATGTGCACAGTTTATAAAAACGGCAAACACCATACCATTTATATATATAGTGTTGCATTCGCTCTCTTTTTAATTACCCTCAATGTTAATGCCACTCCCGCCTTTAAAACAAATGGCCTGTGGGTTATAGTCATAGATCCCGGACACGGAGGCAGGGACCCCGGTGCACTTGGATCATTCAGCCAGGAAAAGAACATAAACCTTGCAATCGCAAAGAAAACAGGTGAATACCTGACTGAAAATCTTAAGAATGTAAAGGTTGTCTATACAAGGGAAGATGACTCCACTGTCGATATTCTCGACAGACCTCAGATTGCAAATAAGAACAAAGCAGATCTGTTTATTTCAATACATGCAAACTGGGCAAAAAACAAAAATGTATCAGGTCCTGAAACATATATAATGGGACTCGCGAAAGATGAAGATAACCTGGCCGTGGCCATGAAAGAAAATGAGGTTATCCTTCTGGAAGAAGATTATTCGACAAAATACCAGGGCTTTGATCCGAAATCACCGGAATCATATATTATTTTCACGCTTACACAGAATGTTTTCCAGAAGCAGAGCGCCGATCTGGCAATGAAAGTGCAGACTCAGTTCAAAGAGAGAGCCAACAGGAATGACAGAGGCGTCAGGCAGGCAGGATTCTGGGTACTCTTCAATACTTCAATGCCCAGCGTGCTTATTGAAACCGGATTTATAACCAATGCCGCTGAGGAGAAGTACCTTAATTCCAAACAGGGACAGGATTACCTGGCATCTGCAATCTACAGGGCTTGCCGCGACTATATAAACGATATTGATAATATGAGCAATTTCTCAATAGCAGAGAAAGAGATCCTGATGAAAGACAATCAGGCTTCCGGTGAAACTGTCAAGACAGACGATGGTATCGTTTTCAGGGTGCAGGTTTCCTCAGCTTCAGCAAGGACCGGGATCAAGCCGGAAAATTTCAAAGGTCTGACAGATATTATTGAGATCGTTGTCCAGGAACGATTTAAATATGCAACAGGCAGTTTCAGGGAATATGCCGATGCGGTGAAACACAGAAGGATGATTGAGGAAATTTATCCCGATGCATTTGTGATTGCAATAAAAGACAACAAAATATTACCTTTACAACAGGCACTGGACCTGAAAAAGAAGAAATAAACATCCGGCAACCATGAAAATATCAAATGAAGTTAAAGTAGGAGCAGCAGCAATCTTAACTATACTGGCCTTCATCTGGCTCTTTAATTTCCTTAAAGGCAAAGATTATTTCAAGAAAACAGTTTACTATTACAGTGTTTATGATGATATAGGAGGCCTCGCCGAATCAAGCCCTGTTGAAATAAATGGCTTCAGGGTCGGGGTGGTTCAGTCAATAAGCCTGCTAAACAAAACAAGCGGCAAACTGCTTGTGACATACTCGGTAAGCAACGATTTCAGACTTCCGGTAAATTCTGTCGCCGAAATACTTCCTGTTTCAATAATTGCAGGGATGAAAGTACAGTTTCTTATCGGCGAAGGTCCCGGATTTTATAATGAAGGTGACACCATACCCGGCAAACTTTCTGAATCAATTATCGTAAGTATTGAAAAACAGTTCGGACCAATAAAGGATAAACTGCTTTCACTTGTTGTTGCCCTCGATTCAGTAACAAATGCTATTGACGATGTACTTGATCCGGAATTCAGGAAAAATGTCAATGGTATTGTTTCAAACCTTAACAGCACAGCCGGCAGTGTTAACGAAATTATCGGCTCAAATGAGGCAGATCTCAAGAAAGCTGTCGAAGATCTTACCAGATTTTCCCGGATGCTTGCAGATAATTCACCAAAAATAAGCAGTGCAGTGACCAATCTTGAATCAATAACAGATACTCTTGCAGCTTCCGATATTTATTCTTCAATGGCAAGTCTTAAGAAGAGCCTTGAGGGTACATCCGGAATTCTGAAGAATCTTAATGAAGGGAAAGGAAGTGCCGGACAATTACTTACAGACGATTCACTTTATACAAATCTTTCAGGTACACTTGAAAGTCTGAACCACCTTTTACAGGATATGAAAGCCAATCCGAAAAAGTATGTACATTTTTCTTTATTTGGCAAAAAAAATATTCCTTCAGAATGATCGTATATTAAAAAATTCACATTATCTTTTCGACGTGAAAGAGATGTGAAGTCATGTTAGAATAATCCGCATTTTTGTTTGGATGATGCCTGATTATGAACTTGAGTTTATAATGAGTTGTTATACACTTATTAGATGGATTTATTGGACTTAACTGATTGATTTATTGTGTGTTATGAAACAAAATTATTTTTACACAGGTAAGTTACTGAGGTATAAAACCATATACTTTTTTTGACAAAATCAAGTGAAAATAATTTTTTTTATAAGTTTTTTTTTTACAAATATTGCTTAAGAAATGAGCTTGAATTCGTCCTTATAAAACAACCTGTCTAAATGAACAAAACGCATCACGATGTCTGGAATAACTGTCTGCAAATTATAAGGGATATAATCCCTTCGCCCAGTTATAAAACATGGTTTGAACCAATAGTACCACTCAAACTTGAGAATAACATTCTCACTATCCAGGTACCCAGTCCGTTCTTCTACGAATACCTGGAAGAACAGTACATTGACATTCTCCGAAAAACGCTCCGACGAGAGATCGGAACTGATGCCAAACTTGAATATAATGTCGTAATGGAGAATGCAAATTATTCAGATGGCAAACCTTATACTGTCAGATATCCTTCGAGGAATAAAACTGATCTTAATAACAAGCCGCTTCAGGTCCCCTTCGATGTTACACAACCATCTATCAAAAATCCATTCGTGATCCCCGGGATAAAAAAGCTTCATTTTGACCCGAAACTGAATCCTGATTATAATTTCAACAATTTTGTTGAAGGTGAATGCAACAGGCTTGCCCGATCGGCAGGAATTGCAGTTGGAAACAGTCCCGGAGGTACCGCTTTCAACCCCCTCATGATCTACGGTGATTCAGGTCTTGGCAAAACCCACCTCGCTCAGGCTATAGGAATACTTGTGAAGGAAAAACATCCCGATAAAACAGTCCTTTATGTTAATGCCAATAAATTTCAGACCCAGTTTGTTGAGTCAGTGAGGAATAACAATAAAAATGATTTCCTTCATTTTTACCAGATGATCGACGTCCTTATACTTGATGATGTTCACGAGTTTGCCGGAAAAGAGAAGACCCAGGACACATTCTTCCATATATTCAATCACCTTCATCAGTCGGGAAAGCAGCTTATACTCACCTGCGACAAACCTCCGGTTGATCTTCAGGGAATGGAACAAAGGCTGCTCTCGAGGTTCAAATGGGGGCTTCAGGCCGATCTGCAAAGACCTGATTATGAAACCCGCCTGGCTATCCTGAGAAAGAAAGCTTATAACGATGGCATAGAACTGCCTGATGAGATATTTGAATTCCTTGCAATTAATATTTCAAATAACATACGGGAACTCGAAGCTGTATTAATATCATTGTATGCACAGTCGACCCTTAACAGGAAAGAAATAACCCTCGACCTTGCACGCATGATGGTCGAAAAGCTGATAAGTACATCGAGAAGAGAAATAACAATCGATTATATTCAGAAAATTGTATGCGACTATTTTAATATAGGTGTTGATT
>CAZWUB010000002.1:15384-71744 GCA_964637415.1 uncultured Rikenellaceae bacterium | reverse complement strand
GGGAAAATTATATTTATATGTGTTTGTGTTAGTAATAACATGTGGGTTTCATCATCTTTAAAACTTTTGGACGAACAGGTTACAAATTTTAGTCTAAATTTATAAAATATGACGGTCAGAAACAAATTCACCCTGTTTTTGAAATATATTTTATCTTTCAGCTTGCCGGAATCGTATTTATTTGATACTTTCCAGTTTCCTTTCGGAATAATCATTCAGATATCATGAAAACCAGGTTAAATGTCTATTTTACAGCTATTAGTGCGATTTTCTTCTTACTTTCATCATGCTCGGGTAAGCGCGGTAATCCGGATCTTGGTTTAGCCGCCATTTCTCAGGGCCGGTCGGCAGCTGTCAGCTCTCATGCTCCTGCCTTCAGCAACGCCGACAGGTTGCAGTACATTAAATCGGGGGAAACAACTGTGCTGGCAGATATCAAAGGGCCGGCGATAATCAACCACATATGGCTGACCTTCAATGAGGCCCGTCCAAACTGGCTTGAAGCTGGTGGTTCGGCAAATCCTGCTGAAATTGTCCTTCGGATTTACTGGGACGGAGCTTCCGAACCTGCAGTGGAATCGCCATTGGGAGATTTTTTTGTTGCCGGATTCGGACTGCGTAACGAGATTATTTCAGCACCTGTGATAGTGGAAGGAGGTGACGGATATAACTGTTACTGGACAATGCCTTTTCATAGATCAGCAAGGATAACAGCAACAAATGAGGGAGATAAGAATGTCAGAAGCTTTTATTATCAGATTGATTATACCGAGGTTGATAAACTGCCGCGGAATTCAGCATATTTCTGCGCCCAGTACAGGCAGGAATTTCCTGAAAAAACCGGTGATGATTACCTGATACTTGATGCCGAAGGACAGGGACATTATATCGGGACAGTTATGTCAGTTCGTTCGCGGAGCCCATATTGGTTCGGAGAAGGTGATGCGAAATTCTATATCGACGGAGAAGAGGAACCATCAATATGGGGAACAGGAACAGAGGATTATTTCCTTTGTGCCTGGGGTTTCAATCAGAATATGACTCCATATTTCGGATGTCCTTATAAAAGTATGGATTCCGAGGAAGATCTCGGTGTTCAGTTCACCCTCTACAGGTGGCATATGAACGACCCGGTGCGATTCAGTAAGTCATTGAAATTCACAATTGAGCATACAGGGTGGATTTCTGCTGACGAGACTGAGACGGGTAAGGTCGACGGACATGTGGAACGCGAAGATGATATGGCAACTGTTGCTTTCTGGTATCAGTCAGGTCAGCCAAAACGATTTACAAGTCTGCCACCATATGCTGAAAGAGTTTTACCAATCCTCGATATAATAACAGAAGGTAAGGATCTTATGAAAGCTGTACGTCATTCCCCGGGAAAAACAGAACTTCAGAGTGGTTATGACTGGACAGGGGAGGGGCAGCTATTATTTATGCCTTCAGCAGGTAAAGCATGGCTTGAAACAGACTTCTTTGTTGAAAAGGAAGAAGCCCGGGGACTTGTAATAAGGATGACTCATTCTTATGATTACGGGATGTACAGAATATTTATTGACGGGGTTCCCATACCAGATGTTCCGATGACTATTGATATGGATTTCAATTCACCTGCAGAAAACATTAAGATACTTGACCTGTATTCAAAGGATCTTATTGTAAAAGATTACTATCTTGGAAGCACAACAATGAAGAAGGGGAAGCATACAATCCGCTTTGAGTCGGTGGGAAAGAATGATAACTCAATGGGAAACTATCTTGGATTTGATTCCTTCAGGCTGAGAGAGCGGTGGAACAAGAAAAGAGCTTCGCTGAGATGAGCAGAATCTGAAACCCTGAAACCCTGAAACCCTGAAACCCTGAAACCCTGAAACCCTGAAACATAAATATTTACAAACCACCCGCAAAATGAAGACAAACTCAAATCTTATCGTATCTCTATTGATGATTCTGTGCCTGACAGCCGGATGTGGAACACATGATAACGTAAGTGGTGATTTACGTAAAGTCGGACCTCAGCCCGACGGTAGCATACTGGTCCCATCGAACCAGCTTCTGAAACCGGCAGGTTTCCAGGTCTCACTGCCCGGCCGTCCCGTAGATCTTATCCTTACTGCTGATGAAAAATTTCTGCTGGTCAAGAACCGCTCCGATCTTGATATTATAAGGCTAAGCGACAGGACTATATTACAGTCATTGCCCTATGAAAAGAGTGGAGCCTCATTTACAGGTATTTGTCTCTCTCCAGACGGACGGACTGTTTATGTTACTGATGCCCAGGACCGTATTTGTGTTGCGTCGCTGGGTAAAAATTACATTATGGAATGGCAGGATCCGATTATCCTGCCGAATCCATCTATAGGGGGATATCCTGCTCCGGGCGGAGTTGCAGTAAATTTGAACGGAGATAAAGTTTATGTTACCCTCAGCCGCAATAACTCTCTCGGGATAGTATCATTACCTTCAAAATCGATTGAGGAAATCCCTGTTGGCATTGCTCCTTTTGATGTTCTGGCATTTTCAACTTCGAAGTTGTATGTAAGCAACTGGGGAGGCCGGCAACCCGTGGAGGGTGAAGCGGTATATAATTCATCAGGAAGCAATGTTCTGGTCGATCCGAAGACAGGGATTGCAAATAATGGTGCGGTATCTGTAGTGGATCCGGAGAAGAAGATTCAGACTAAAGTGATTGAAGTCGGGCTTCATCCTTCAGGTATGGCCTTAAGTCCTGACCGTAAATTCCTGTATGTAGCCTGTGCCAACAGTGACGAGATCTCTGTGATCAGTACGGAAACCGACGAAGTTGTTGATAAAATATCAGTTCATATGCTCGATGGAATTCCTTTCGGAAGCGGACCAGGGGATATTACAGTATCTCCCGACGGAAAATATCTTTTTGTGGCAAATGGAACCGAAAATTCAATTTGTGTAATTGATATCGGCGCACAGAAAGAGGTTGCCGGGTTGATCCCTACCGGCTGGTACCCAGGTTCTGTAGTCCTGAACAAATCAGGAAATACTCTTTATGTTGCAAACGTTAAGGGAACAGGATCGCGTAATCAGAGAACTGACAGGAAAGGGTATAATTCCCATGACCACCTGGGCTCGGTTTCAATTATAAAAGTACCCGGTGCCCGGGAACTTAAGAAAATGACCGAAACTGTCCATCTCAATAATTCATGGGCTGATATGGTGAAAAACCTCCACGCCGGCGATGGATCGAAAAAGAAAGTGCCGGTCCCGGAATTGCCTGACCAGTCTTCCTTCTTCAAACATGTTGTTTATATTATTAAGGAGAACCGTACTTACGATCAGGTTTTCGGGGATATGCCACAGGGTGATGGCGATACAAGCCTTGTGGAGTTTGGAAGAGAGATAACTCCAAACCACCATCTGCTGGCTGAAACCTTTGTCCTGCTTGATAATTTCTACTGCAGCGGGATTTTAAGTGCTGATGGCCATCAATGGACAGATGAAGCCTATGTCACCGATTATCTCGAAAAATCTTTCGGGGGATTTACAAGGAGTTATCCCTACGATGGTGATGATGCCCTAGCCTATGCAAGCTCGGGATTCATCTGGGATAATGTCCTGAGACACGGACTCACCTTCAGGAATTATGGTGAATTTGTAAATGCTGTGATTGAGCCCGCATCAGCTACATTTTCGGATATCTATCGCGATTTTCTTGAAGGGACCAATAATATTAAAATTTCAGCCAAGGCTAACCTTGAGCAGCTGACTACCTACCTTTGTCCTTCTTATGTCGGATTTCCGAACAAGGTTCCCGATGTTTACAGGGCTGCTGAATTCATTAAGGAGCTTAAGGGATATGAGGAAAACGGCAACTTCCCGAATTTTATAATAATGCTTCTTCCCAATGATCATACTTCCGGAACCCGTCCCGGTCTGCCGACTCCCCAGGCAGCAGTAGCAGATAATGACCTGGCCCTCGGACAGATCGTTGAAGCAATTTCTCACAGTAAATTCTGGAAAGAGACTTGTATCCTTGTAACAGAAGATGATCCTCAGGCAGGTCTGGATCATGTCGACGGCCACAGAACCGTGGGGATGGTTATCAGTCCATATACAAAGCGGGGAGAAGTTGTATCAACTTACTATTCGCAGATAAATATGGTACGGACAATCGAGAATATACTTGGACTTCCTCCAATGAATCAGCTCGATATGACTGCCGAAGCAATGGTGGATTGCTTTACTCACAAACCTGATTTTACTCCATTCAAGGCAGTTAAAAATAATATACCTTTGGATCAGCTCAATCCGGCACTCACATCTCTTTCAGGCGATCAGCTCTACTGGGCTCAGAAATCTCTCGAACAGGATCTCGATGATGTTGACCGTATTGATGAGGATACTTTCAACAGGATAATCTGGCATGCTGTAAAAGGATACGATAAGCCTTATCCGGTGGTCAGGAACAATAATTTTTAAATGAAAAAATGGCGCAAAGGCACAACGGCGCAGAGGCACAGGGGCAAAATGACTAAGGGACTAAGGGACGATAAGACACTGTATCATCTTTAACTGCAATAAATAATCACCATAAACATTAATTTATGAATTCTTACATTTTAGCCGAAACGAACTGGAAAACACTTGGAAATGAGGCAATTGATTTGGCAATTCTGCCCTGGGGTGCAACTGAAGCCCATAATTTTCACCTTCCCTATAGTACCGACAATATTGAGACAGAAAAAATTGTAAAGGAAGCTGCCCGGAAGGCATTCGAAAAGGGAGCCCGGATACTTGTATTGCCGGGGATACCTTATGGAGTCAATACAGGTCAGCTCGATATCCGTGTCAATATAAATATGAATCCTTCGACACAATATGCAATCCTGAAGGATATTACTGACGTCCTTAACAGGCATAAGATCAATAAGCTGCTTATTGTCAACGGACATGGAGGTAACGATTTCAGACAGATGATACGAGAGCTTGGTGTAAGTTTCCCGGAAATGTTTATTGCCACCTGCAACTGGTATCAGGCAGTGGATCAGGATGAATTTTTTGAAGAGGGTGGGGGGCATGCCGATGAAATGGAAACAAGTCTGATGCTCTGGCTGGCACCTGAACTTGTTTTACCACTTGATCAGGCCGGTAAGGGAAATGCCAGGAAATTCCGTGTTAAAGCACTCAATGAAAAATGGGCATGGTCGGAAAGAAAATGGTCAAAGGTTACAGCTGATACGGGTATTGGTGATCCGACAAAGGCAAGCAGGGAAAAAGGTGAAAAGTTTTTCAATGCTGTATCACAAAAGCTGAGCGAACTTATTATTGAAATTGCATCAACGGGTATCGATGAAATGTATGTCTAAGTTTTTTCAGGGCTGAAAAAGCTGAAATTGACTCCCCCATAATTCCTGTGCTCAAAAAACAGCTTATGACCGCTGAAGATCATTTTTTTTGGATGTTCAAGGACCAGGAAACCTTCCTTTTCAAGTATGCCTGAACCGGTTACAAGGTCAGGGATATCCTCAAGCCAGGGCAGATCATAGGGAGGATCGGCAAAAACAATGTTATACTTCACCTTGCAGATCTTAAGATAAGTCCTTACATCAATATGTATCGTCCTGATATTCTCAAACCCATAATCCCTGATTATTCTTTTAATGCCAGTGATGTGTTTCGGGTTCTGTTCAACGAGATGTACTTCTTTTGCTCCGCGTGAGGAAAACTCATAGCTGATACTACCTGTGCCTGCGAAGAGATCAAGAACCCTGGACTCTTCAAAATCTATCCTGTTCACCAGAATATTGAAGAGGCTCTCGCGGGCGAAGTCGGTCGTTGGCCTGGCATTGAAACCTGACGGAGGTTCAATTCGTCTGCCCTTATATTTACCTCCGATTATCCGCAATTTGTAACACTTAAAAGATTAAAACTCCTGTGCAATTCTGAATCGCTGAATACATAGCTGAATGAAAAATTACCTTCCGGTACCCTGAATTTTATATTTTTTAAATATCGCGAAATCTTTGAGTACAGTTCGTCATTCATCTGGACATGGCCGCTTAAATTGATGGTTTCTTCCCTGCTGATGCTCATGTTCTTATATGTGTTAAAAACATAATACAGGATGTCTGTAATATTCCTGTAGTTAAATGTATTTAAGAATTTGAGGGCACCGTGTTCCAGGATAAGAAGGTTGAAATACTCCTTTTCGAGATGGACATGTATGTATAATCCGAATTCATTCCTGCTGAATTGTGAAACTTGTTGAAGAAGCGGCACAGTATGATGAAGAGGATTTACACCGGGGAATAGTTTTGTAGCCAGTTCTGAAAATTGTCTTGATACAGAATAAATAACATATGAATCAGGCTCCGGCATCCTGTTGTATAATATCACATCATTATCTTCCCTTAGAAGATTTAATGTGAAGAACTCTTCTTTCTTTTCAGGATCAAACAGGGGGGCAGGAACCAGTGTGGATCTGGAGGAGGGTAAAATAAGATTTACCTTCTTGAATTTCCGCGACAGGAAATCATCACTGATTATAAACTCTGCTGCCTTGTCAGCTGTCAGCAATTTAGGATCATCCGGGTCTGTTCCACGAAGTAGGATATATTTATTCCTAATTGTATCAAGAATACAGTATGATAATCCATAAGGACTCATCTGAACCGATAATTCATAGTTCTCGGACGAGTTTATATCGAATGTTTCATCAATCAGCTCAGGAATCGGCATGGCACTATATTTCGATTTTTCCCTCTGTGTCCCTCTGTGTACCTTTCACCCACCGAAGCCGTGGCGAAGGTGGGCTCTGTGGAACTCTGTGTAAGTTCTTATAAAAGAAAAGTTACACAGAGTTCCACAGAGAATTCACAGAGTTAAACAGAGAAGAGATTTTTATTCTTATTGAGAATAATTAAGTTTACGGACAAAAGTAGGAAAAATATCCTGTCACGGTAAGGGGAGCTGATAAATAGTAATGCGAGATACAATAATCTATAACAACCTCTGCAAGAACCTTGGGAATACTCCGACTGATGATCAGTCGGAAGCACTTAAAAAGATCGCTTCATATATCTGTGAGGATAAAAACGATGTGATTTTTCTTCTTACAGGGTATGCCGGTACAGGTAAAACCAGCGTCATAAGTGCAATTGTCAAAACCCTCGATTTGCTGAGAATGAAATCTGTTCTGATGGCTCCTACCGGGCGGGCGGCAAAAGTACTCGCTTCCTATACGGGTAAACAGGCATTTACAATTCATAAAAAGATCTACCGTCAGAAATCTTCAAAAGACGGAATGGGCAGCTTTGTCCTTGACAGGAATATCGGGAAAGACATATATTTCATTGTCGATGAATCATCGATGATCTCAAATACGGGAGCGGATACATCTATTTTTGGCAGCGGGAAGCTTCTTGAGGACCTTATCGAATTTGTTTATACAGGTACAGACTGTAAACTGATCCTTGTTGGTGACAGCGCTCAGCTTCCACCTGTTGGATCAACCCTCAGTCCTGCACTTGATACAACTGAACTGGCCGGATTCGGATTCGGACTTCTAAAGTCGGAACTCAGACAGGTTGTCCGCCAGAGTGAATCATCCGGTGTGCTTATGAATGCAACAGCCGTCAGGTTGCAGATCTCTTCAAATGATCTGATCCGTCCGAAAATTGATTGCAAAAATTTCAAAGATGTTATCAGGATAGGCGGAGCTGAACTTATTGATGAATTATCAGACTCTTATGGTGCATGCGGACAGGAGGGTACCATAATTGTAGTAAATTCCAATAAGCAGGCAAACCGTTACAACCAGGGAATCCGTAACAGGATATTTTTCAGGGAGGAAGAGATCTGTCCCGGTGATATTATAATGGTTGTTAAAAATAATTACAGCATTCTTGAAGAAGATGGAGAGGGCCCCGGTTTTATTGCCAACGGTGATATTGCTGAGGTGAAGCGGATCAGGAAGTATGAGGAAAGGTACGGTTTGAGGTTTGCGGAAATGACATTGTTATTTCCCGATTATGATTTTGAGGTTGAATCGAAGGTGATGCTCGATGTGCTGCATATGGATACACCCTCTCTTCCACCAGAAAAGAATAGTGAACTGTTTCATCTGGTGCTGGAGGACTATATTCACATTAAAACCAGGCAAAAGCAGTATCAGGCAGTGCGGGAAGACAAATTCTTCAATGCACTCCAGATAAAATTTGCATATGCAGTTACTTGTCATAAGGCTCAGGGCGGGCAGTGGGAGAGAGTTTTTATCGACCAGGGAATGTTTAACCGTAATGAGATCACTATTGATTATCTCAGATGGTTCTATACAGCACTTACGCGTTCAACAGACCGGGTCTACCTTGTTAATTTCTCAGATGACTTTTTTGAATAGTCTATTCAGAATATTAAATACACCGGAGGTGTAACCTTCCGGTAGCCCGGGTTCCACCCCGGGTTTAGAGATCACCACCATTTAAGCAACCCTGGAGGGGTTGACTTCCAAGCCTCCGGCATTTGTAAGAGATGACCAGTTTGTTACAAAAGTATTGGTTACAATACTATTCTGATCCTGTTGGTTACTGGAGGTTACCAGATGTAAGGGATCAGCCTGTATTTCGTTTTCCGGCAATAATGCTTATATCCCTCAAGTTTTTCAGAAAGTACCTTTTCCTCATTCAGGATCCTTAAAACAAGTGTGACCGGCAGCAATGCCATAGGTAAAAGGCCCCAGTACGAACCAAGAGCAAGAGGAGTCGGCAGATACATTATGAGAACACCCAGATACATCGGGTGTCTGACTATGCCATATAAACCTGTTGAAATCACTTTCTGCTCCCTGTCGATCTCAATAATCCGCGAAGCATAGCTGTTCTCCCGGAACACCCTGAATATTATCAGGTATCCCAGGAGGATGACAATATCAGTTATTATGACTACCACAACAGGAACATCCGACCATCCGAAACGCCTGTCAAGCCCGGGAATTATGAATGCTGCAATAAAAACCGGCAGATTAATGAGTTGGATAAGCTTCTGTTCCTTCTCCTTTTCAGTTCCTTTAGTCCGCCGCTCAAGGAATTTAGGATCTCTTTTGAGAAAGTAGAAAAGGACGAAGATCATCGGCACAACCAGGATGGTAAAGTACAGGTAAACCTGCCAGTAATTTAAAGTCCCGGCAGGAAGTAGGGTGAACACTACTATAAATAAAGGGACTAAAGAGAATCTGATTAATAGTTTTATAATCAGTGATCTTTTTTCAACTGTTGTTATTTCACTCTTTGGTCCCATATATTTTAAAAATTCCGGATTCCCGGGTTCCTTTAATTATGACTCGCAATTGTTATTCCCCGATAATCTTGACAAGAACCCTCTTTCTTCTTTTGCCGTCGAATTCGCCATAGAAGATCTGTTCCCATGGCCCGAAATCCATTCTTCCGTTTGTGACAGCCACAATGGTTTCACGACCCATTATCGTACGTTTGATGTGGGCATCAGCATTATCCTCGAAACCGTTATGTCTATACTGGCTGTAGGGTTTCTCAGGAGCCAGCTTTTCCAGCCAGACTTCAAAATCGTGATGCAGTCCCGATTCATCATCATTGATGAATACGGAGCTTGTAATGTGCATAGCATTTATAAGTATTAGACCTTCCTTTATGCCTGATTCGTCCAGACATTTTTCAACCTGGCCGGTAATGTTGATGAATGCTCTCCGGGTTGGTGTTTCAAACCAGAGTTCTTTACGGTAAGATTTCATAATAAATTTAATGTTTGTAATATCTACGTATTAAAATACGTTTTTAAAAACGTATTATAATACGTTTTTTCTTATCAGACTAAGTAAGGTTCATATCCCTTATTATTCCGTTAATTCTGTCGTCCAGCAGTTTGTTGGTTCCTTCAAACTTTTCTGCAGATCCGAGCTTTGTATTTACACTGAAGTAGAATTTGATCTTAGGCTCTGTTCCGGATGGTCTGACAGATATCTTGCTTCCATCCTCAAGGAAGAATTGAAGAACATCCGATCTCAGCAGATCAATCTGCGTTTTCTTCCCTGTAAGAACATCAGTTGATAGAAGGGTCTCATAATCATTTATTTTTACGACTTTGCTGTTGTTGATCGTGACGGGTGGATTATTCCTGTATGTTTCCATCATCGCTTTTATTTCCTCAGCTCCTTCTTTCCCTTTTCTTACAATATTAATTAGCTTTTCCTTGTACAGGCCAAATTCAAGGTAAATATCTATCAGAAGTTCATAAAGGGATCTTCCGCTGCTTTTTGCCCATGCTGTAATTTCAGCAACAAGCGCGCATGATGCAACGGCATCCTTGTCCCTTACATAGTCGCCGGGAAGGAAGCCGTAACTCTCCTCTCCACCTCCGATATATTTCTTTTTTCCTTCGAGGTCTCTGATCAGCTCAGCGAAAAACTTAAATCCGGTAAGTACATTGAAGCATTCAACATTGTACCGCTCAGCTATCCGGTCCATCAGGTCGGTTGTCACTATTGTCTTGATAATATACTCATTACCCTTGTATTTATTCTTTTCCTTATATTGTGACAGGATGTAATATGTCAGCAGTGCCCCTGTCTGGTTGCCGTTAAGAAGAACAAATTCACCTGATTTATTTTTACAAGCAATTCCCAGCCTGTCTGCATCGGGATCCGTTGCCAGAACCAGCTCTGCACCGGTAGCTTCTGCTTTCATGATGGCAAGTTTCATGGCATCAGGTTCTTCCGGATTTGGTGACTTTACAGTCGGGAAATTTCCGTCAGGAATATCCTGTTCGGGAACGGTAATGATGTTCTTAAATCCGAATAATTTAAGTGCAGGCGGTACCAGAGTTCCTCCTGTCCCGTGGATAGGGGTGAAAACGATTCCAATATCACTTTGTTTGCTGATGGCTTCAGGATTTAGTCTCATTTTTAGAACCTCCTGCAAAAATGCTTCATCAGTTTCCTTCCCGATTATCTTTATATTCTCTTTACTTCCCCCGAACTTGATCTCAGTAACAGAGCTGATCCTGCGAACTTCATCCATAATACCCTGGTCGTGAGGAGCAACCACCTGGCCGCCATCGTTCCAGTATGCTTTGTATCCGTTATATTCCGGCGGATTGTGAGAGGCAGTTATAACTATCCCGCTCTGGCAGTTGTAATGCCGTATTGCAAAAGATAAAGCTGGTGTCGGCCGTAGAGCTTCGAAAAGATAAACTTCGAATCCGTTTGATGAAAAAATTCCGGCGGCTGTCTCTGCGAAATACCTGCTGTTATTCCTGCAATCGTGGGCTATGGCAACTCTGATTCCTATGCTGCCACACTGTTTGATTATATAATTTGAAAGACCCTGGGTTGCCATTCCCATTGTGTAGATATTCATTCTGTTGGTTCCGGCACCCATTATGCCTCTGAGTCCTCCTGTGCCGAATTCAAGATCCTGGTAAAAAGCATCAACAAGCTTCTTTTCATCTTTTTCGAGCATCTCGCGGACTTCATTGCGTGTTTCTTCATTGAATTCATTTCCCAGCCATTTCCTGGCCCTGTTCCTGATATCTTCAATTGGTAACATAGTATATAGTATTGCTTTGTTTTTGTTTCAATGTTTAATTCGTTTCAGTTCCTCTTCCTGCTCCCTCCCCCCTGGGGGAGGGCCGGGGAGGGGGTATGTGTATTATTCGTTTTGGAGTAATATGATACATTTCTTAAGACTGCTTCTCCAGTGATTTATAGTAAGACTATAGTTCTCCTTTATTTTCCCTTTATCCAGCACTGAATAAGCAGGTCTCTTTGCCGCTGTTGGGTACTGTTCAGATAATATTGGAATTATCCTGCAGTTGATTTCAGCTTCCTCCACTATTGCTTCAGCGAAATCGTACCAGCTGCAGACACCTTCATTTGAATAGTGGTAGATTCCCGGAATAAATGCGATCTGATTTCGTATCACACCTGCAATAATAATCATAACCGCTTTTGCCAGATCAGCTGCATAAGTGGGTGTTCCAACCTGGTCGAAAACTACATTCAGCGATTCTTTTTCTTTTGCCTTTTTAAGAATTGTTTTGACAAAATTTGATCCGAATGACGAATAAAGCCATGATGTCCGAATAACCATTGCCGTATAATGGGAGAGAGCGGCTTTTTCCCCGGCCAGCTTTGACTTTCCATAGACGCTCTCAGGGTCCGGCACTGAATATTCATTGTAGGGAGTGAATGATTTGCCGCTGAAAACATAATCGGTTGAGAAATGAATGAGCCTGCAGTCTGTTCCTTCAATTGATCCGGCGATGTTTTTTACGGCAACGCTGTTTACAAGCATCGCAGTTTCAATATCACTTTCGGCCTTATCAACCTGATTATATGCGGCACAGTTTATTATCCAGTCAGGGCTTACTTTTTGAATGAAATCCTTCGTTTTGTGATCATCTGTGATGTCAAGTGTGTCGAGATCGGTAAAGATGAAATCATAACCGCAATAGTACTTTGAAACCAGCTTCAATTCATTTCCCAGCTGTCCGTCTGAACCTGTAATAAGGATTCTTGCCATATTTTTCTTATTTATATCAGAAGTTATTTTCTGCCTCTTTCAGGGGCGGATTTGCTGTATCCTTTTCACTGATTACCGGAATTGAGTTTCCGTTATGCCAGTCAATGCTCAGGTCAGGATCATTAAGAGCTATCCCTCTTTCTGCAGACCGGTTATAAAAGTTATCAGTTTTATATAATATTATTGCAACATCGCTGAGTACCGAGAATCCATGGGCAAATCCTTTAGGGATAAATAGTTGTGTTTTGCTGTCAGAATCGAGCTCAAGGCCGTACCATTTACCATAGGTGGGAGACTCTTTGCGCAGATCCAGAGCCACATCGAAGATCTTTCCTTCAATCACCCTGATGAGTTTTGCCTGGTCATATGGCCGGAGCTGGTAATGCAGGCCACGGATCACTCCCTTTGATGATTTCGATTCATTGTCCTGGACCGGAGTGAAGGATATTCCTGCATTCCTGTAAGTCTCATGGTTGAAACTCTCAAAAAAATATCCTCTTTTATCAGAATAGACTGTTGGCTTTATAACAAGCAATCCGCTGAATCCTGTTTCAATTATTTCCATTATACCGGTTGGTTATTTTAATCTCTCTGCCAGGCTGATCTCTTCGTAAGCTATCCTTAGCAGGTACATGCCATACTGGCTCTTCTTTATAGGTTCAGCCAGTGCAATGAGCTGTTGTTTGTCAATAAATCCTCTTTTATATGCAATTTCCTCAATACATGAAGCTTTAAGGCTTTGCCGTTGTTCGAGTGTTGCAATGAAATTTGATGCCTGAAGAAGACTTTCGCAGGTTCCTGTGTCAAGCCATGCCATTCCCCTTCCCATGAGTCTGACTGTCAGAGTGCCCTCCTCAAGGTAAAGCCTGTTAAGGTCAGTTATTTCAAGTTCGCCGCGGGCAGATGGTCTGAGGGATTTGGATTTTTTAACAACTGAGTTATCGTAAAAGTAAAGACCTGTGACGGCATAATTTGATTTCGGAGCGGAGGGTTTCTCCTCAATGCTTACAGCTTTGCCGTTACTGTCAAATTCAACGACTCCATACCGTTCAGGATCAGTGACATAGTATCCGAAAACACATGCACCGTTTACAAGTGTTGCGGTTTTCAGAAGAACATCCCCGAATCCATGTCCGTAAAAAATATTATCTCCAAGGATCATGCATACAGTCTCATCCCCGATGAATTTGTCTCCTAAAATAAATGCCTGGGCAAGACCATCAGGGGAAGGTTGTTCAATATAGCTGAAGCTCATTCCCAGAGGTTTGCCATCGCCGAGGAGATTGCGGAAACCCGGCAGGTCACGGGGTGTTGAAATGATTAGTATTTCACGGATGCCGGCAAGCATAAGTACCGAAAGAGGGTAATAGATCATCGGCTTATCATAAACAGGAAGCATCTGTTTTGATATGGCGCTTGTTATCGGATACAGCCTTGTTCCGGAACCACCTGCCAGAATAATTCCTTTCATCTGATATTTATTATTTTATTTAAAATCACGGAGTCCCTCAGTCCATTCGTCGCTTAGTCTCTCAGTCACTAAACCCACCCCAAACCCCTCCCAGGAGGGGATTCCCTGCGACGAACCCTTCTGTCTCTCAGTCTCTTCGTCTCAAAACCCACCCCTAACCTCCCGCTGTGCGGGACAGGCCCTCCCAGGAGGGGATTCCGGAGGCTCTCAGTCTCTAAGTCTTTCTTGCCAACTCCAAACTCCAAACTCCAAACTCCAAACTCCAAACTCCAAACTATCTTCTTCCGATCCCATAATACTCAAATCCCATATTCGCAATTACCTGAGGATCGTAAATATTTCTTCCATCGAAAATTACCCTGCCTTTCATTGTAGCCGCCATCTTTTTAAAATCGGGAAGATGGAATTCAGACCATTCTGTCATCAGAACCAGAGCGTCTGTATCCCTGAGTGCGTCGTAAGGGTCTGTACTGAATGTGACAGTATTTCCAAGTTGTTTTTCAGCCTCCTCCATTGCTGCAGGATCATAAGTTTTTATAACAGCTCCTTCTTTCAGTAGTTTTTTTATGAGATATATAGATGAGGATTCTCTTATATCGTCTGTTTTAGGTTTGAAGGATAATCCCCAGATCCCAATGGTACGGTTTAGCAGGTTTCCGTTAAAATGTTTTTTCATTTTGTTGAAGATGACATTCTTCTGGAATTCATTTGCTTTTTCAACGGCTTTGACGACATTCATCTCATAACCAAGGTTCTCGGCAGTTTTAATTATTGCCTTAACATCCTTGGGGAAGCATGAGCCTCCGTAGCCTGTACCCGGGTAAAGGAATTTATGGCCAATTCGCGAATCGCTTCCTATGCCTCTTCTCACATGATTTATATCGGCGCCCAGAAGATCGCACAGGTTAGCCATTTCGTTAATAAAGCTGATCCGGGTTGCCAGCATGGCGTTTGCTGCATATTTGGTTATTTCAGCTGAGGGGATATCCATGAACAATATTGGATGGTTATTGAGAACAAAAGGCATGTAGAGTCTTTTCATGACCTCGCCTGTTTCGGGATTTCCGACACCGATAACTATTCTTTCGGGTTTGAGAAAATCCTCAACGGCAGCCCCTTCTTTAAGGAATTCCGGATTGGATGCCATGTCGAACCTTAGTTTTACATTTCGTTCGTCAAGCCGGCTCTGAATTCTCTTTCTGATTTCTTCCGATGTCCCCACAGGAACAGTACTTTTGGTAACTATAACAGAATACTCCTTTAATGAATTACCTATTTCAGTGGCAACATCAAGTACATGTTTCAGGTCAGCGCTGCCATCTTCTCCGGGAGGTGTTCCTACCGCTATAAAAATTACTTCCGCTCCCCGGATACCTTCACTTACCGATGATGAAAAAAGCAGCCTGTTCTTTTCTGTATTCCTTGCAATCATCGTCTCAAGGCCCGGTTCATAAATTGGTAAGGTACCGGAGTTCAGCTGCCTGATCTTATCTTCATCCTTATCAATACAAATAACTGTAACCCCGGTTTCAGCAAAACAGGTTCCGGTAACCAGCCCGACGTATCCAGTCCCAATAACAGCAATCTTCATGTGGCACGATTATTTCTTCAGTAGTATAATCAGATGCAAAGATAATAGATCGGGCGAGATTTGGAAATCAGGCATGAACGAACCCTTTATGGTCTCATAAAATACCCGCATTTCAATGTAATTATTAAATAAATATCCTATCTTTGCAGACCAATTTTTCAAAATAATGTCTAACTTATTAATTATTAGTATTTTTATTAACGCATTATGACTGACAACAAGAAAAAAACACCAAAGAAAGAGGTTGATGTAACTGAAAGTGATGTTCAGAAAGCAGTTAAGAAACCCAGGATCAGGGAAGCAAGAGAAAAGCTTATTGAGCAGGAACTTGAAGAAGATTTGCTGCCCGTAAATGAAGAGGAGCCTGTAAAAGTAGAAGTCACTGAATTTGATAATGCCGAAACTGTTGAGGTATCAGCAGAGGCTGAAATGACTGAAGCCGGAGAGAATCCTGAAGCCGGAGCACAGGCGGATAAAGTAAAAATAAAATCTGCTGACGGATTTGTCAGAGGATTCCCTGCAGTTAAATCCTCCAATGAAGAATTTGACTGGGAAAGTTTTGAGCAGGATGAAATGAAGAACTCTCCCAAACATAAGCAGTATGAAGCAATGTATGATGAAACCCTCTCAACCGTTGCTGTCGATGAGGTTGTAAAAGGAACTGTCATACAGATGACTTCACGGGAAGTCGTTGTAAATATTGGCTACAAATCGGAAGGTGTAGTCAGTCTCAATGAATTCCGCTATAATCCTAACCTGAAAGTCGGAGATACTGTAGAGGTTTATGTTGAAAGCCAGGAAGACAAGAAAGGCCAGCTATTATTATCCCACAAGAAAGCCCGTGCAATAAATTCATGGGACAGGGTAAACGCGTCGCTTGAAAAAGACGAGATAATAACAGGTTATATAAAATGTCGCACCAAAGGCGGAATGATCGTTGATGTTTTCGGAATAGAAGCATTCCTCCCTGGATCACAGATCGATGTTAAACCAATCAGGGATTATGATATTTATGTCGGAAAAACAATGGAATTCAAGGTTGTAAAGATCAATCAGGAATTCAAGAATGTTGTCGTTTCCCACAAAGCACTTATTGAAGCAGAACTTGAACAGCAGAAAAAAGAGATTATCGCACGTCTTGAAAAAGGTCAGGTACTCGAAGGAACAGTTAAAAATATCACTTCCTACGGAGTATTCATTGATCTGGGAGGTGTTGACGGACTCATTCACATTACTGATCTCTCATGGGGCAGGGTCAATCATCCCGAAGAGATAGTTCAGCTCGACCAGAAACTCAATGTTGTTATTCTGGATTTCGATGACGATAAGAAAAGGATTGCACTCGGCCTTAAACAGCTGACACCACACCCATGGGATTCAGTCGATCCCAATATGGCAGTTGGTGAAAAAGTGAAGGGTAAAGTTGTTGTGATGGCTGATTATGGTGCATTCGTTGAGATAGCTCCCGGAGTGGAAGGTCTTATTCATGTTTCGGAAATGTCATGGTCACAGCACCTTCGCAGCGCACAGGAATTTATGAAAGTGGGCGATGAAGTGGAAGCAGTTATCCTTACACTCGACAGAACCGAAAGAAAGATGTCACTCGGTATTAAACAACTGAAACCGGATCCATGGCAGAATATAGAAGAAAAATATACTGTCGGTTCAAAACATATGGCGAAAGTCAGAAATTTCACTAATTTCGGAGTATTTGTTGAAATTGAGGAAGGTGTTGACGGTCTTATTCATATTTCAGATCTATCCTGGACAAAGAAGATCAAACATCCTGCTGAATTTACAGCTATTGACGCTGAAATAGAAGTTATGGTCCTTGAAATCGATAAGGAAAACAGACGTTTAAGTCTCGGTCATAAACAGCTTGAAGAAAATCCATGGGATGTTTTTGAAGGACTTTTCACTGTCGATTCTGTACATGAAGGAACTGTAATGGAGGTCTTTGATAAGGGTGCAATTGTTGCACTTCCTTATGGTGTGGAAGGCTTTGCGACTCCCAAACATCTTGTAAAGGAAGACGGAACTATTGCAAAAGTTGATGAAAGGCTTATGTTTAAGGTTATTGAATTCAATAAATCTGCAAAGAAGATTATCGTTTCGCACAGCAGGATTTCTGAAGATGAAAAGAAAGCATCTGAAGCTCCTGTGAAGAAATCAGATACTGATTCACCGAAAAAATCAGCAAGAAAATCCAAGTCAAATATGGAAAAGACAACTCTCGGTGATATTACTCAGCTTGCAGCTTTAAAGGAAGAAATGGAAGAAAAAGAAAATAAAGCTTCTAAAAAATAGAAATATTTGTTATTTTTAACACCATCAAAATTATACAAACATGGATTTCAATATTGAAAGCCGGAATAACAGTACTTTGATACAGATCCAGTCGGAAAAGCTCGATACACATATAGCTCCCGCATTGAAATCTGAACTTGTACTGATTTCAGGGAAGGGTGAGAAAAATATTATCCTTGACCTTGAAAAATGTCAATACTGCGACTCTTCTGGTCTGAGCGCCATACTTGTAGCCAACAGACTATGTAAAAACGCCGGTGGTACATTTGTCCTGTGCGGACTGAATGAAGCCGTTGAAAGACTGATAACAATTTCTCAGCTTGATACTGTTCTGACTATTACAGGAACTATCGATGATGCTGAAAAAATGATTTCCTGAGATCCTCAGGAATGCAGAATGCCGATGAAATTAACAATACTTGGCAGTAGTTCTGCATTGCCAACATCAGAAAGATATCCCTCCGCTCATGTGCTTAATGTACATGAGCGGTTGTATTTAATAGACTGCGGGGAAGGTACACAGATGCAGCTCCGGAAGAATAAAATCAGATTCGCAAAAATAAACAATGTCTTTATCAGCCATATCCATGGCGACCATGTTTTCGGACTTTACGGACTTCTGTCCACTTTCAACCTGATGGGAAGAACACTGCCGCTTCACCTCTATGCACCTGGTAATTATATGCAGATACTGATGTCACATCTTGCCGATTTTGACATACATCTTAACTTTAATATTGATTTCACTTCCCTCGGAGGAAAAGATCCGGTCAAAATACTCGATGATAAATATCTGACAGTTACTTCATTACCGCTTCAGCACAGGGTGCCTTCCTACGGATTTATTTTCAGGGAAAAAGTCCCCGACAGGAATATTCTGACTGAATCAATAGACAAATATAAAATTCCTGCATTAAGGATACCTGCTATAAAGAAAGGCGCGGATTTTATTACGGAAAGCGGAGAAATTATAAGAAATGAGGAAATTACAATTCCCGGCCCTGAACCCCTTTCATATGCATATTGCAGCGATACGAGGTACTTTAAAAGACTTGCTTCATTTGTCAGAGACGTTAAGCTTCTCTATCATGAAGCCACTTTTGAAGATTCTCTCCACGATCTGGCAGAAAAAACCGGACATTCAACAAGCTCAGGTGCAGCAAAATGTGCAAAGGAAGCAGGAGCCGGTACACTTATAATCGGACATTTTTCCGCACGACATAAGAATATCCGGATTCTTGCCGACCAGGCAAGGAAGATTTTCCCGAGGACAATAGCGGCTGTTGATGGTACAACTTATGATGTGGGAAATATTAACGTTCCTTAAATAAAGAATTCCTATATTTGTCCACTTCCAAAAAAATCAGGCAGGTTGCAGGAGAAAATAATCATACTCGATTTCGGATCTCAGTATACTCAGCTTATTGCCAGGAGAATAAGAGAGCTAAACGTATATTGCGAGATCTATCCTTATAATAACTATCCGGTACCGGAAAGCAGCGTTAAAGGTGTTATCCTTTCAGGCAGTCCGTTTTCAGTCCGTGACAGTAATGCACCTCTCCCTGACCTGAAACTGATAAAAGGGAAAATCCCCTTGCTGGGCATTTGCTATGGAGCACAATATCTTGTACATGGTTTCGGAGGAGAAGTATTACCTTCAGTTGCAAGGGAATATGGAAGGGCTAATCTTATTTATTTTGATACTTCAGATCCTCTTTTTACCGGTCTGACTCCCGGAACCTGTGTGTGGATGTCACATGGCGATACAATTACATCGATGCCTGATGGTTATACGCTTACAGGATCGACAAATGATGTAAAAGCAGGTGCATTTCGTATTGATAATGAACAAACATGGGGGATACAATTCCATCCCGAAGTTTATCATACTGATGAGGGAATTAAGATCCTGCGGAATTTTGTAATTGATATTTGTGGTGCATCAGGCACATGGACACCTGACTCATTTGCAGAATCCACCATCGGGTTTTTGAAAAATCAGCTTGGTAACGACAGGATCATTCTTGGACTTTCCGGAGGAGTCGATTCATCAGTAGCAGCCTTCCTTCTTCACAAAGCTGTTGCTGAAAACCTTACCTGCATTTTTGTGGATAACGGTCTCCTGAGGAAAAACGAATACGGAAAAGTACTGGAATCCTATCTCGGACTTGGCCTGAATGTGAAGGGGATTGATGCGCGACAGAGATTTCTTGCCGGATTAAAAGGAATCACCGATCCGGAAAGTAAACGAAAAATAATTGGTAAGATTTTCATTGATGTTTTTGAGGAGGAGGCCCGTAAAGTTAGGGATGTGAAATGGCTTGCCCAGGGCACAATTTATCCCGATGTAATAGAATCAATGTCTGTTAACGGACCCTCAGCAACAATCAAGTCACACCATAATGTTGGCGGTTTACCGGAAAAGATGCATCTTAAGGTAGTCGAACCTTTACGTCTTTTATTTAAGGACGAGGTCAGAAAAGTGGGTAATGTTCTCGGTCTTCCCGATCTTATTCTGAAACGACATCCTTTTCCGGGTCCCGGCCTTGCAATCCGCATTCTGGGAGAAGTAACTGAGATAAAGCTCGAAGTTTTGAGAGAGGCGGATTATATTTTTATTGAGAGCCTGAGAAAGAACAACCTCTATGACTCGGTATGGCAGGCAGGAGCTGCCCTTTTGCCGGTACAATCTGTTGGCGTAATGGGTGATGAACGAACATACGAAAATACAGTCGTTCTCCGGGCTGTTAATTCGACCGATGGCATGACTGCAGACTGGTCGCGCCTTCCGTACGAATTTCTCGCCGCGGTGTCAAATGAAATTATTAACAGGATCAGAGGTATCAACAGGGTGGTTTATGACATCAGTTCGAAACCGCCTGCAACGATTGAATGGGAATAAAAAATAAAATAATATCAAAATGAAAATACGTAATATGCGCAAAACAATATTATATACAGTGTTGTGCATTTTGTTACAAAATGTTTCAGCCCAGGTGCTGACTGAAGAAACATTCAAGATAGGAAGGACGCTGAATCTTATTGAAGCAAATTATGTTGATACTCTGGATATCGGCAAGCTTACTGAAAAAGTGATAATCGAGATGCTAAGGGAACTCGATCCGCATTCAACATATATATCTGCAAAAGATGTGAGAGATATGAATGAACCTCTTCTGGGCAATTTTGAAGGCATAGGGATTCAGTTCAATATTCTCAGTGATTCCATAATTGTTGTCGAACCTATCTCGGGTGGCCCTTCGGAAAAGGTTGGATTGCTTGCCGGAGACAGGATAATTAAAATAAATGGTGAGAACGTGGCGGGTACCGGTATATCGACAAACGGCGTAAGAAGCCGTCTGTTGGGCCCTAAGGGCACTATTGTCAATATAAATGTAGCCAGAAGAGGAGAAAAGAATATTCTTGATTTTACGATCACACGTGATAAAATTCCGATTAACAGTCTCGATGCAGCTTACATGCTTGACAGGGAGACAGCTTATGTGAGATTCAATAAGTTTGCCGCTACAACAGATAAAGAATTCTCAGATGCCCTTGGCAGATTGAAGAAGAGCAACATGAAGAATATCATTATTGATCTGAGAGGTAATGGCGGTGGTTATATGACAGCCTCCACTCAGCTCGTTAACCATTTCTTTGCGGATGAAAAACTGCTTGTATATCTTTCAGGGAGAAAAACACCCAGACAGGATTATAAGGCATCCGGATCAGGAGACCTTTCTTCTGCACGGCTGGTTATACTTACTGATGATGGTTCTGCATCAGCAAGTGAGATTGTGGCCGGAGCGGTTCAGGACTGGGACAGAGGTGTAATAATCGGTCGAAGGACATTCGGTAAAGGTCTGGTTCAGAATGCCTATTACCTGCCCGACGGTTCTATGATAAGATTATCAATTGCACGCTATTACACCCCCTCAGGACGCCTGATACAGAGTTCCTACAGTGAGGGATATGAAAAATACATCGAAAATTACAGCAGAAGGTTTGTCGATGGAGAAATGATGTCTGCCGACAGTGTCCATTTCCCCGATTCACTCAAATACAAAACACTTGTAAATCAAAGGACAGTTTATGGCGGAGGCGGAATAATGCCGGATGTTTTTGTTGCTGTTGATACTTCAAATTACTCAGATTATTACAGAACCCTCGTGAGACGCGGAATATTCAATACATTCATGCTTGAATATGCCGATAAGAAAAGATCAGCGATCAACGGAAGTTTTAAAACATTTGATGAGTTTAAAAATAAATTCAGGTTTTCAGAAGAAGATCTGGCATCATTTATTAAAAAAGGAGAGGACGCTGGTGTGAAATTCAACCAGGACCAGTATAAAAAATCGGAGAAGGAGATACTTCTTGTTCTCAAAGCATTGCTGGCAAATAATATATGGCAGACAAATGAATATTTCCGCATTATAAATGAGGAAGATAATGTTATTGCGGAAGCATTGAAAGTTATCTCCAGCAGGGAGCGATATAATAAGATTCTCGGGAACAGGTGACAGGTATAGCCTGGCTGTCTGATCCGGATTAATGGAATTGTGATTACTTGCTTATTCTTTTTGCAGTCATAACAGACTCATACGACCTGGCTGGGATCTGAGGATCATTTTCCTTGTAGGTCCATGTCAGAACATCACCATCAACTGATGCAGTGGCAACCAAATCTTCTTCAAACAGATCGCTGATTGTTAACTGGCTTCCGGCAAGTGTCCAGGAAAACAGGTAATCTTCATCTTCATCCCAGAAAATACCCGAACCTCCGTCAATAAACTGGTATCTCATTTCATTAGCTTCGAGATATACTGTTGCTTCTGCTTTTTTCACATTGCTTTCATAGGTGATCAACCTCATTGATTCTACCTCCCATTTTCCTATTATTGCTTCGCCAAGAGGCTTTTCCTTTTCACATGACATAAGAAGAAGCAACATTGCTGTGATAATGATCCCCGGGATGACTTGTTTATTTTTCATTTGTATAATTTTTTTCTGTTTATTATTTCCTGTTAAAATATCCGTTTGTAAAGAAACGATAAATTTTGAAAACTGTTTTGTAATAAATAAAAGATGTATTTAAAGTATATGGACGACAGCAATTACTTACCTTTGGAAATCACAATCCTGTAAAATTTCAGCATGAATTTAACTGCAAAAACCCTTTATGGTCTTGAAAGTGTTCTGGCAAAAGAACTTGAAGAGCTTGGAGCATCAGATATCAGACCTGCAAACCGGGCAGTATTGTTTTCCGGGGACAAAGATACTTTGTACAGGGTCAATTATTGTGCAAGAACAGCAATGTCGGTACTTGTGCCGGTAAGTGAGTTCAGAATAGAATCAAGGGAGGATCTTTACTCTAAAGCCCTTAAGATATCCTGGTCGGAATATCTGGATGCAGATGATACATTTTCAGTTGTTGCGGTAGTTAATTCACCCCTTTTCGGACATACAGGGTACCCGGGCCTTGTATTAAAGGATGCAATTGCTGATTATTTCAGGATGAAGAGAGGCAGAAGACCTTCTGTTGATACTTCAGATCCGGTTGTGATTGTTAACCTTCATATAAGCAATGACCGGGTGACAGTATCACTTGATTCTTCAGCTATTCCTCTTTATAAGCGCGGATACAGGACGGACCAGGGTCCGGCTCCTCTTAACGAAGTACTGGCAGCCGGGATAATTAATTTATCGGGATGGAATTGTTCAGATCCGCTTCTTGACCCGATGTGCGGATCAGGAACAATTCCAATCGAAGCAGCCCTGATGGCAAATAATATTCCCCCCGGTAAGTTCAGAACTTCATTCGGCTTCTGCCGGTGGAAAGATTTCGACAGCCGGATGTTCGGCAGAATAAAAAATGAAGCCGATTCCGGAATCAGAAAAAGTTCAGCAATTATAAATGCAAGTGATATATCCTCTTCAGCTGTCCGGCTTACCCGGGCTAATCTTGAAAAAGCAGGTCTTGCAGGTCAGGTTTCACTTGAAATGTCAGATTTCATGAGTGTTAAACCGGAATTCAGCAATGGTTATGTTTTTATGAACCCTCCTTACGGGCAGAGGATCCGACCGGATGATATCAGCGGGATATACAGCATGATAGGATCAACGCTTAAGCATAAATTCCCCGGGAATAAAGCCTGGATCATTACCTCTGACAAAGAACATCTGAAAAATATTGGTCTAAAACCTGTGGCAAAGCATAAACTATACAACGGAGCTATTGAATGCACTCTTGTGGGATATGAGCTATTTGAAGGTTCATGGAAGCAGACAAGAGAGAACAAATCAACAAAATAAAAACTCTCAACCCCTTATAATTCCACGTTGATCAAAAATCGCGGTTAATATTAAAATCTATGTTGTGAACAAGTTATAATTTGGTAACTTTATATTTTTATTATATTTGTCAGCATAGAAATTTAGATTTTTTCAAAATAAAGCTTATATGAGCTTTGATGTCGAGACTTACCTGAAAGATCAGCCTGAAAGTAATGTTATCCTTTATTATAAAGGTAATGTAGATTCTGATGTGATCAATCATGTTCTTGATACAGTAGAATATAAGCTTGTGGAAGTCAATGAACAGGCAAAGCTGAGAAAGAAAGTTTATAATGTACTCGTTGAGAGTCTTCAGAATCTTTATCATCACGTTGATAAAGTGCCGGAGGATTTTGAGGATCAGAATTCAGAGAAATTCGGATTGCTGAAGATTGCGAAAGTTGAGGACGGGTATAAGATAATTACAGGGAATTTTGTCAGGGCCGATCATGTTGATATCCTGCAGGAAAAGATCAATAAAATTAACCGGTCGAGTCATGACGAGATCAAGGAGCTTTATAAATTTATCCTGAATCATCAGCGTATATCCGAAAAGGGCGGGGGAGGACTCGGACTGGTTGATATTGCACGGAAAACAGGAAATAAACTTGTATATACTTTCAAAGAATACAACGAGAAATATTCTTTTTTCTACCTGGATATATTAGTAAACCAGGATAATTAAAAAAATTATTAAACAAATCATAAATCTTACTGAAATGGAACCGATAATAATCGAAGGAACACCGAAAACACCAACTGTAAAATTTGATAAATCAGAAGGAGTATTTGAAATAAAAGGTCGTTCAATTCCTGAAAACTCGGTAGAATTCTACAAGCCACTGGTAGACTGGCTTGATAGTTATAAGGAATCACCGCTTGATAAAACTGTTGTCAATATCCGGCTCGAATACTTTAATACAAGTTCCTCGAAGTGTATACTTGATGTTTTCAAAAAGCTTGAAGCAATTCACAAATCCAAAAATGAAGTGGAGGTAAACTGGTATTATGAGGAAGACGATGAGGATATGCTTGAAGCAGGAGAAGATTATGAATCAATTATCCGCGTGCCTTTCAAGATGATCGAGATAAGCGATTGAGTATAATATTTTAATCTGTTAAGAATACCTGAACGGGCTGTTTCATCTGATGCAGCCCGTTTTGTTATGATATTGAAGATTTATGTTTTTTACCCATTGCAGCGTCACCTGAATCCAGGATCTTTCTGAGTACCCTGAAATACAGCAGGAAGTATGTTGACAGGGTTATAAACCACAAAACTAAAGTATTGACCCAGTAAGTATCTGTTTCGTTACCAAAAATGCGTTTGACGGGTGAATAAAAATGGGCTTTCACAAAGTTGTGCTCAGGGTTCATGTAAATAGGATCAAGCTTCTGGACTATCTCATCCCTGAATTCAATAATTTTTTCAGTTTCATTCTTGTTCACAACAAATTCTTCAAGCGCTTCATTTGCATACTTATCCCTGAGTTCAAGGAATGCCTTGCTGTTTTCCGACTGAAGCCCCGAAATAAGGGCATCCTTTTTCTCTTTTGCTTTGTTTGAGTATGCTACGTAGTATTTTCTCATATCCTCACAATATGAGAGAGCATCAGCCACTATTCCGGGACTTACCTTATCAGGTTTAAGATATTCGAGGGATTTGAATTTCAGATCAGGTGTCTGATGAGCCTGCTTGGTGAATTCGTTATAGACCAGCTTCAGCTTGCTGTATGAATCTTCGTTCATGACACCTCTTTCAATATCTGATGCAATACTTTCAAGCCTCCCTTTTAGTTCAGCATGAAGGTAATCCTTTTTGAACTTTGCCTGGCTCATTGCTTTGTCGTAGACATAGAACCGCTTTTCATACTCGTTATCCCTGAATTGTTTGACAGCCAGAGCTTCATATCCCCATCTCGCTGTGATCATTTCTCCATAGAACGGAATGGAAACGGGTGACGAAACATTCGGATTGAGCTTTTCAAATTTTACCAGGACTCCGCTCAGTATGATCTGCGGAATGACCAGGAACGGTATCAGTATATAAATTGTCACTACAGCCTTGAAGCTGTCGGAGATTACAAGTCCCATCATATTTGCTCCTGCCCAGCAGGTAAACAGAATAAGCCAGTACTCAGGAAGCATTCCTTTTATTCCTGTAATATGGTTTCCTACAAGCACAAAGGTCAGGGCCTGAATGGCTGAAATGCCAAATTGAACAAAAACCTTCGACATAAGGTAACTATTCCAGCTGAGATTCAGAAACGCTTCCCTTTTAAGGATTTTTCTGTCTTTGATAATCTCTTCGGCGCTAACCGTCAATCCCATGAAAATAGCAACTATCACCGACATGAAGATATATATCGGGAGATTTGCATTTTCATACAATGTATATCCGGGATTCGGGTCACTTTCATCAAAATACCTTATGAGGTAGGCAAGAAAGAAAGCAAGTACAGGTGCTTCAAAAAATGTTATTAACAGATATTGAATATCCGATACCTTTGAGAGGATATCGCGCTTAATAAAAACAATGAGCTGTTTAAGCCTGCATGGTATCTTAAAATTAATTTCAGGAATGGCCCCTCCGGGTTCCAGTTCATCTTCCTTCTTCTCCGATTTGTAAAGATTATACCAGTCTGCCGGAGAAATCCTCCTGGTATCCGTAGGCTGGCCGCTCTCAGTATATACCCTGGTCTCCAGGATATTAAAGATCTGATCGGGATTTACATTGCCACAGACGTAACACTCACTTTCGTTGCAATTCGTCTGTTCTATTTTTTTCTTGAAATAATCGATCGACTCAACCGGGTTGCCGTTGTAAACCGGATATCCGCCTGTATCAAGGATAATCAGCTTGTCAAACATCTTGAAGATATCTGAGGAGGGCTGGTGGATGACTATGAACAGCAATTTCCCTTTGCGTGTCATGTCTTTAAGCAGATCCAGTATGTTTTCAGAGTCGCGTGAAGACAGCCCGGATGTTGGTTCATCGAGGAAAAGGATAGATGGTTCACGGATCAGCTCCAGTGAAATATTCAGTCTTTTCCTTTGCCCCCCGCTTATCTTCTTGTTCAGCGGGGTTCCGACTTTCATGTTCCTGATCTCATACAGACCAAGGTTCTTCAGAACATTATCAACCCTCTCAACAACCTCACTGTCATTGATATTTCCGAAACATAGCTTTGCATTGTAATACAGGTTCTCAAATACAGTAAGTTCTTCAATAAGAAGGTCATCCTGAGATACAAAGCCGATAAGCCCTTTGATCTTTTCTTTATCCCTGTAGATATTTACTCCGTTTATGAGAACCTCACCGTCCGATGGCTGATTTGAGCCATTCAGAACACTCAGAAGAGTTGATTTGCCGGCGCCGCTGGCTCCCATAATACCTACCATCCTGCCGGATTCCGCCTTAAAGCTCACGTGATGAATGCCGACTTCTCCGCTCTTAAATCTGTATTCAAGATTCCTGACTTCATAAACCACTCTTGATGACTGGAATTCCTCCATAAGGAATTGCATCGTGACATCCCAGTAATAGATCGGCTTTAACTTATATCCCCTTATTGATGAACCCTCGCTGAAGGGATACACTTTATCCTCGCGCAAAAGCTGAACACTCATGCTCAGCTCCCCTGACCCCTGGTATCTCAGAAAATATATGTTCACCGAAGGTATATACAAAACCCATATCTGACCTCTCAGCAGTTCTTTATAAATATGCTTGGTTTCTTTCAGAACGGCCGATTTATTACCGTCAATAAGCAGAAAATTCGGTGAATCAGGAATCTCCGAAAAATGACTGAGAACAAAGACCTCAATAAGTGAATATTCTTCCTTTTTTATATTCAGACCTTCTGCAAGCGTTCTGATAAAACCAAGTTCCATTTCACTGATCTCCCTGTCGCCCGATTTACAAAATTCAAGTGCCTGGATAACAGCGAAAATCCTTTGTTCATGATCAAGCCTGCCCTGCTCATTGATCTCAACACATAACCTCCATATCCTCACAGCAATGGCGCCTTCACGACGCTTGGGGCTCACCCTTTCAAGACGTTTCTTTGCCTCTTCATACGCCTCGTCATATTTAGCAAGGTAAACCTTAATCAGGTCCTGGCTTATTGTCCTGTTAAGAAAAGCTTCTACAACACCCCGTCTTTCACTGTCGTCGGCCTGAGGCTTGGCAATAATTGCAAATAATTGCATCAGGATTTCAAGTATCTTTTCACTCATTCAGTTTCAGACGGAATTTATTTGAAGATTAATTATTTGTATTTGGTTAATTATCAATATGAAGCCAGCGAATATCCATTCCACATAACCCTTTAAACGAAGATTTGAGGCAAGGGTTTCACATTTTACCGAACTAATTGCAGCTTACAGGCTCATATAAATCTTCCCCGGCATCTGTAATTAATTGCCATATTGACATAATCTGCACTTTTTTTAGTGTCAAAAAGTCCCTCATCCTTTACTGGCAGATAATTTGAGACCACCTTTAAAAACTATACAATTATGAATTTCAGCAATTATACATTAAAAGCTCAGGAGTCTGTTCAGAAAGCCTTTAACATAGCGTCAGGGAAAGGTCAGCAGGCTGTTGAATGTGCCCATATGCTGAAGGGAATAATGAGCGAAGCAGAAAGTATCACTGATTTCCTTTTTGGTAAAATAGGGTTAGATATAAGTCTTTTAAACCGTGATATTGAGAAACTCATCAATTCCTATCCGAAAGTATCGGGAGCAGAGTCATATATATCTTCAAACCTCCAGGATGCCTTCCGTAAGGCGGGCGATCATGCCACCGGCATGAAGGATAAGTTTATAACTCCTGAACACCTGCTTATGGGAATTATGGGGATCAGGGATGAAACTTCGGATATACTCAGGGATCATGGAGTCACATTGAAAGCTCTGAAAGCAGCAATAGAAGAATTACGGAAGGGAGCAAAAGTCGATAACCAGACTTCAGACGATACATTCAATTCACTCGGGAGGTATGCAGTGAATCTCAATGAAAGAGCCCGGTCGGGTAAGCTCGATCCTGTTGTAGGAAGGGATGATGAAATACGGAGAATACTTCAGATACTGGAGCGCCGGACAAAGAATAATCCCCTTATGATAGGAGAGCCGGGAGTCGGTAAAACAGCAATCGCAGAGGGTATCGCTCACAGGATAGTACGTGGGGATGTGCCTCAGGACCTGAAATCAAAAATTATTTATTCACTCGATATGGGCGCTCTGATAGCAGGTGCAAAGTATAAGGGTGAATTTGAAGAACGTCTTAAGTCTGTTGTTAATGAGGTAATTAGCTCAAGCGGTGAAATAGTATTGTTCATTGATGAGATTCATACCCTTGTGGGAGCAGGTAAATCAGAAGGAGCAATGGATGCGGCAAACATCCTCAAACCTGCTCTTGCAAGAGGTGAACTGAGGGCAATCGGTGCTACTACATTCAATGAATATCAGAAATATTTCGAAAAGGATAAAGCTCTCGAAAGGAGATTCCAGGTTGTTATGATCGATGAGCCCGACAGGGAGGATTCAATATCAATACTCCGTGGTATCCGCGAAAAATATGAAGCTCACCACAAGGTTATTATAAGGGATGAAGCAATAATTGCTGCAGTTGACCTGTCAACCAGATATATAACTGACAGGTTCCTTCCTGATAAAGCTATTGACTTAATTGATGAAGCTGCTGCTAAGTTAAGGCTGGAAATGAATTCTGTACCCGATGAGATTGATGAAGCCAACAGAACAATAACCAGACTTGAGATTGAAAAAGAGGCTGTAAGGAGGGATGGTGATAAGGATAAGGAAGATCAGATATCCGGGGAACTTGCCGAAATGCAGGCTAAACGGAACGAACTGAATGCCGCGTGGAACACTGAAAAAGATATTATTGAAAAGGTTCAGGCAAAAAAGGAAGAAGTCGATTCCCTTAGATTTGACGCCGATAATGCTGAAAGAGCGGGTGACTATGGGAAAGTTGCAGAAATACGATATGGCAGGATTGCAGTTGTTGAGAAAGAAATAGCAGAACTTAAGGAACAGATAGAGAAGAAGCGGAAAAAAGGATCACTGGTACAGGAGGAAGTAAGATCGGAAGATATTGCTGAAATAGTATCAAAATGGACAGGAATTCCGGTTTCGAGAATGCTCGAAAGTGAAAAGGCGAAATTATTAAGACTCGAAGATGAGCTTCATAAAAGAGTGGTTGGCCAGGAAGAAGCTATCCGGGCTGTTTCTGATGCTGTGAGAAGATCCCGTGCAGGATTGCAGGATCAGAAAAAACCTGTGGGATCATTCATATTTATCGGAACAACAGGAGTTGGTAAGACTGAACTTGCAAGAGCTCTTGCTGAATTCCTTTTTAATGATGAAAACCTGATGACACGTATCGATATGTCGGAATACCAGGAAAGACATTCTGTATCAAGACTTATAGGTGCACCTCCCGGATATGTGGGATATGATGAGGGTGGCCAGCTGACTGAAGCAGTGCGACATAAGCCCTATTCGGTTGTATTGCTCGATGAGATAGAAAAAGCTCATCCTGATCTTTTTAACCTTCTTCTACAGGTGCTTGATGAGGGCAGGCTGACTGATAATAAAGGCCGTACGATCAACTTCAGGAACGTGATAATTATTATGACCTCAAATATCGGTTCAGAAATTATAAGGGACCGAATGGAAAAATGGAATAATAATATGCCTGAAAAAGAGGAAGAAGAACTGAGAAAAGAGATCTTTTCATTACTCAGACGATCTCTAAGACCTGAGTTCCTGAACAGGATTGACGAAATAGTCATGTTCCATCCCCTGAATATTGAACAGATAAAGGAAATTGTTGAAATGCAGCTTGGAAATCTGCGAAAGCTTCTTTCAGGCTATAATATGGAACTGGATGTTTCTGAAGAAGCTGTTGATTGGATCGCTGATCATGGCTTTGACCCGCAGTCCGGGGCAAGACCTGTTAAACGTTTGATTCAGAAGGAACTGGTAAACGAATTGTCCAAAGAGATGATTGCCGGAAATGTTTCTAAGGATTCAGTCGTAAGAATTTCAGTAGAAAATGGCAGTCTGAAGTTTGCATCCTATAAGCCTTGACTATCGGTTTCCTGAACTCTGAGCTCTGTGCTCCCGCGTTGCGGGATTTCGTCGCTTTGCTCCTCAATCTGCGCTCTGGAATCTGGAATCTGGAATCTGGAACCCTAAACCCTAAACCCTGAACGATTTAATACAATCTTCCAGATCATCGAATATCTCGAATATCGTATTGAGATTCAGTGTTTCTAACAATCTTACTATTGCGGGTTCGGGACATGCGAATTTCATGGAGCCATAATTGTTTCTGGCTGCTTTATAAACAGAAAGAAAACACCCGAATCCTGTGCTGTCTATATAACGGACACCCTTAAGATTTAAAACTACTCTCGGATTTGTATTGTCAAGAATCCTGATGATATCATTCTTCAGATCATCAGCGATAAGAGCATTTATTTTATCAACATTGAATGAAATAATATCAACCTTGTTTCGCTTCTCAATATTTATCATTCATTTTTTTGTTAACCTGTTATTAACAACATCATCAAGCTCTTTTACTGCTTCACCTGTGTCGTGATCAAACCGGTTAATATAGGACTCATATTTATCAGTTTCTGCTCCTTCCCTGGCCTGAAGCTCAAAGGTCTTTAACAGAGCCCCGAGATCGTTCATCCCCATTATCAGTACTGATGATTTTGCTTTATGTGCCAGTAAGCCAAGCGAATAGTAATCCTTTTTCTCAAACAGGGATTTCATTTCAGTTACTGTTTCGGCAACCTGATCCCTGAACATGTTTACTAATTCCGCCATTATCTCAATATTTCCGTCTGATACCGAATCGAGATATTCAGTATTGATGTAATTGTAATTCATTTAGCAGAAATTTTTATCAATTTTTGCGAATTCACAGAGTCACAAATATAAAATATTTTTATTCGAAACCTAATGACCATTGACTGCGACAGATATGTATTGTTTTGTAAAAGTTAAATTAATATTAATTTTAAGGTGTGAAAAACTGCAATCTATGAAGAGCCAATTAATTTCCGTTATTATTCTGCTGTTGATGAATGCCTCATATAGTGAGGCTCAGACGGATATAAAAATCCGCAAAAAAGAGTTTAAAACCGTAAAAGAAGGTTTTAAAGAGGCATGGAGCTATGTATCTACGGGCAATGATTATTTTAAGGAGCGCTCAGTTTGGTATGGGAGCGCCTATGATGATTACATTAAAGCAATGGTATATAACGACGCCAATCCTGCTCTTAACTACAAAACCGGTGTCGCAGCCCTTAATTCCGATAACAGGGAGAAGGCAGCAGATTTCTTGCTGAAAACATATTCAATGGATAAGGAGCTCACGGATGATTTGCTTCTGATGACAGGCAGAGCCCTGCAGTATGCCGGCAGATATGATGAGGCAATTACAATGCTTAATGATTATCTGAACTCGGCTGTACAAAAAACGAAGGAAAACATTTCCGATGCCGGTAAATATCTCGGGGAATGTAATTCTGCGCTGGAGCTTTTAAAAGATACTCTTAATGTTGAAATACGAAATGCAGGGTCAAATCTGAACTCTTTTGCCGATGATTATTCCCTTGTTTTTTCGTCCGATTTTAATACTCTGTATTTCGCCACAAGACGTGAGGTCTCACGATCGAGCCTTTCCCTTGTCGATGGTAAATTTGATGAAAATATCTTCGTTTCAACACGACTGAATAATGACTGGGTCTCAGCTTCTTCAGCAGCCGGAGCAGTGAATACCAATTACTGCGAAACTCCTCTTTACCTTAGCCCTTCAGGAGAAGAGCTATATGTATATTCAGGTTATCAGAACGGTGGGGATATTAAACTTTCAGTAAAGAAGAAGGGGGTATGGAAAGCTCCTGAACAGCCTCCATTCAAGATCAATACAGGAGGGTCCGAAACATCATTTACTTTTTCACCTTCAGGTAATGAGGTATGGTATGTTACAACAAAAGGTAAGAACAGTCTCGGGGGAAAGGATATATATTTCATGAAGAAAACACCTGATTTCAAATGGTCAAAACCCGAAAATGCCGGTGCGGGCGTTAATTCACCGCTTGATGAGGAGTCAGTCAGGTTTTCGGAACGCGGAGATACTTTATGGTTCAGTTCGACCGGACACAATTCAGTCGGCGGATATGATATATTTTATAGCGTAAGGGATTCAACAGGGTCGTGGACAAAGGCAGTGAACTGCGGTTATCCTGTTAATACCCCATGGGATGAACTTTTTTATAATCCCGACAAGAACAATAAGGGTGCATTCTACCTTGCATCCAACAGGAAAGGAACAATGGGCGGACTTGATATATTTCACGGCAGAAGGCTGCCTCCGGTAATTATCGCTGAACCTGAACCCGTAAAGATTAATCCGCCTGATACTGTTGTACAGAAAATAATAATCGAAACCCAGCCGGTTAAGCCTGAGACTATTATTGTTAAAGATACTGTAGTTGTTATCAGAGAGGTCACGCCGGCACCTGTTATTGTGCCGGAAACACCGGAATTAGTACTGTATCTCACCGGAAAAGTTCAGGACTCTGAAACAGGAGAACCTGTATTGGCGAAAATAGATGTTATCGATCTATCAACTGATGTTGTTATTTCAACAACAGCCAGCTCTGATGTGGATGGCACTTACAGAGTCAGGCTTCCGGAAAAAAAGTCCTTTATGGTCGACTTTCGCGGTACCGGATTCCTTTCAGAAATGAAGAGAATTGACATTCCGGAGTCTTATTCCAAAGAATTTTATACTCTCGATATGCCTCTTATCAAAGTGAAAGTGGGCAAAAAAGTTGTCCTTAACAATATTCTTTTCCAGACAGGCAAGGCGATCCTTACAACAGGTTCCTATGCCGAACTGGACCGTCTGCTCGGGATACTGAAAGATAATCCGCTTATGAGAATAGAAATATCCGGGCATACTGATAATACTGGTAGTCTTGCCCTGAACTCGAAGCTTTCAGAAGACAGGGCAAAAGCTGTTGTGGAATATCTGATTCAGAAAGGGGTGGATCAGGATCGTCTGGAATTTAAGGGCTTTGGCCCTCAGCAGCCTATCGCGGATAATAAAACAACAGAAGGAAGAGCGCGCAACAGAAGAGTTGAATTTAAAATACTTGAGTTTTGAAAAAACCATGAAAAACACACCATTTACTTCAATTCACCAGGCAGCAGGAGCCAAAATGGTTCCTTTTGCCGGATATAATATGCCGGTGGAATATTCCGGCATTAACGATGAACATATGACTGTAAGGGAGAAAGCAGGGGTCTTCGATGTATCACATATGGGAGAATTCTTCGTAACCGGGCCAAATGCCTTCGATTACCTTCAGTATATTACTTCGAACGATGTTGAGACTCTTACCGACGGGAAGGTACAATACACCTGCTTCCCTAACGGTAAAGGCGGTATTGTCGACGATCTCCTTGTTTACCGCTATAACCGCTGGAAGTACCTCCTTGTAGTAAATGCTGCAAATATTGAGAAAGACTGGAACTGGTGTGTCCTGAATGCAGGTGAGTTCGGAATCGTACCGGGAAAAGACTTGGCTAATGCATCAGACAATATTGCACAGCTTGCAATACAGGGACCTCTGGCTCTGGAAATTGTTCAGAAACTTACGGGGACTGAAATTACCGGGATGGAGTATTACACATTCTGTGAGCTTGATATTGCAGGAATAAAGGATGCTCTGTTTTCAACTACAGGTTATACAGGAGCCGGAGGATGCGAGATCTACATTAGAAATGAAGATGGTCCGAAACTCTGGAATGCTGTTTTTGATGCCGGCAGAGATGCCGGTATTAAACCGGCAGGGTTGGGAGCCCGTGATACACTGAGACTCGAAATGGGATATTGCCTTTACGGTAATGACATTAATGACCAGACCTCGCCTGTTGAAGCAGGCCTTGGCTGGATAACAAAATTCACTGATACAAAGAATTTTATTGATAAAGAACTCCTTCTCAAACAAAAAACCGAAGGAGTTGAAAGGAGATTAAAGGGATTCGTGATGATTGACCGGGGAATACCACGTCAGCATTATGAAGTTGTTGATCAGTCCGGAAATGTAATAGGAGAGGTGACTTCGGGAACAATGTCACCAATGCTTAAACAGGGTATAGGGATGGGATATCTTGCAAAGGGATTCTGGAAACCTGATACGGAAATATTTATAAGGATCAGGAACAAGGACCTGAAGGCAAAGGTGGTAAATACGCCGTTTATTAAATTATAACCTGGAAACATTGAAACTCGAAACCTGTTTTACTCCTGCCTTATTTGAACCCGGACTTCATACGGGATCAACTGTCGTTATAATTGATATTTTTCGTGCCACATCATCTATCTGTACTGCTTTTGAACACGGAGCCGAATCAATAATTCCTGTTGCAGGGGTGGAAGAGGCAAGAGCATATAAAAAAAGGGGATTTCTTGTTGCAGCTGAACGCGATGGCATAATACTGGATTTTGCCGATCTGGGAAATTCGCCGTTTAATTTCTCACGCGAAAATATTCAGGGTAAAACAATTGTTTACAGCACAACAAATGGTACTGGTATTATCAGAAAGGCTTCTTCCGCCGGGCGTATTGTAATCGGATCATTTCTTAATATAACTTCCCTGTGTGACTGGCTCATTTCACATGATGAAAATGTACTCCTTTTCTGTGCCGGATGGAAAAACAGGTTCAATCTCGAAGATTCTGTCTGCGCCGGAGCATTTGCTGAAAGACTGTTAAACAGTTCGCGGTTTTCGACAATCTGTGATTCAACATTAGCCGCGACGGATCTGTGGTTAATGGCGAAAAAGGATCTCAGAGGGTATATTGAAAAAGCTGCTCACAGGAACAGACTGAAGATGAACGGTCTCGATGATTGTATTGATTTTTGCCTTACTGCCGATTATACAAGAAAAATACCTTTTATTAAAAATGACATTCTTGTAAGCGATATACAGTAATCCGATTGTTTTTAATCTTATAATTTACTATTCCATCCCTTTTGTTATTTTTACGGTTAGAAATTCCGTAATAACTATTTAACATTATAATCATGAAGAAACACAACTTTTATGCAGGTCCTTCAATTCTGCCCCAATACACTATTGACAAAAGCATTGAAGGTATTAAGGATTTTGCCGGTACCGGATTATCAGTTCTTGAGATATCCCACAGGAGCAAGGAATTTATAGCATGTATGAATAATGCCATAACACTTGTAAAGGAATTACTTGAAGTACCATCCGGATACCAGGTCATTTTTCTCGGAGGCGGTGCAAGCATGCAGTTTGCTATGGTCCCGATGAACCTCATGAATAAGAAATCAGCTTACCTTGTAACAGGAGAATGGGCAAACAAAGCATTTAAGGAAGCGAAGATCTATGGCGAGGCCGTTGAGGTTGCTTCATCGAAAGATAAAAATTTTTCCTATATCCCAAAGCAGTATAATGTGCCGGAAGATGCTGATTATTTTCATATTACAACAAATAACACTATTTATGGGACAGAGTTGAAAAAGGATCCGGATGTTAAGATTCCTCTTGTTGCAGACATGTCATCAGATATATTCAGCCGTCCTGTTGATGTTTCAAAATATTCAGTTATTTATGCAGGTGCCCAGAAAAACCTCGCACCGGCAGGAGTGGCAGTTGTTATATTAAAAGAAGAAATTCTGGGTAAACTATCCCGTCCTATACCAACTATGCTTGACTACCGGACTCACATTAAATCTGAATCGATGTTCAACACTCCTCCTGTATTTACTGTTTTTGCAGCAGAACAGACGCTTAAGTGGATTAAAGAACTTGGCGGCCTGAAAGCTATGCATCAAAGAAATGTTGAAAAGGCTCAATTGCTGTATGATGAAATAGACAGGAACAAATTATTCGTGCCAACAGTTAATGACCCGGAAGACCGTTCACTTATGAATATCTGTTTTGTGATGGCTGAAGGATATAAAGAACTTGAACAGCCTTTCCTCGATTTTGCAAAATCGAAGGGGATGATAGGAATCGCAGGTCACCGTTCGGTTGGAGGATTCAGGGCTTCGACATATAATGCCCTTCCGCGCGAAAGTGTCCAGGCACTTGTCGATACAATGAAAGAATTCGGGATGTCTCACTAAAAATTATGACATGGTAATACTTGTTGCTACTGAAAAACCTTTTGCTCCGGTCGCAATAAAGCAGATCAGGGAGATAACAGAATCAGCAGGCTTCACACTGAAATTACTTGAGAATTATAAAGATAAATCGGAGCTTCTTTCAGCAGTCTCTGATGCGGACGCACTTATTGTGAGAAGCGATATTGTTGATGTACAGGTACTTGAAGCTGCCGGGAACTTGAGAATAGTTGTCAGAGCCGGCGCCGGGTATGATAATCTGGACCTGAAGGCGTGCTCCGACAGGAATGTTGTTGCAATGAATACTCCCGGGCAGAATTCAAATGCCGTTGCCGAACTTGCTTTTGAAATGATGCTTTACCAGGCCAGAAGAGGGTTTGCAGGTAAAAGCGGAACAGAGCTGAGAGGAAAGACTCTGGGGCTTCATGCATTCGGGAATGTTTCTAAATACATGGCAGAAATTGCGCATGGTTTCGGAATGAATGTCTTTGCTTTTGATCCTTTTGTAAATGATGAGGTTATATCAGGTTCGGGTGTGAAGCCCTGTAAGTCAGCTGAAGATCTCTATTCAATAAGCCAGTATGTTTCACTTCACATGCCGGCAAATGACAAGACCAAAAAATCGATCGGATACAACCTTCTAAGCAGAATGCCGGAAGACGCTGTCCTTGTTAATACTGCCAGGAAAGAGGTAATTGATGAAGAAGGCCTTCTCAGAATATTTGCCGAAAGGTCAGACTTTAAATACCTTTCGGATGTAGAACCCGATTCCTTAGCCGTTTTTACAGAAAAATATCCGGGCAGGTTTATTTTTACAGCTAAAAAGATGGGTGCCCAGACCGAAGAAGCCAATATTAATGCCGGTGTTGCAGCAGCAAGGCAGATTGTCGGCTTTTTTGAGACCGGCAACGAGAAATACAGATTAAATAAGTAGTAAATAAAGTTTGTTCAATGGCAATTGTTAAACCTTTCAGAGGACTGAGACCTCCATGTGAAATAGCAAAAGATCTGGCATGTCTGCCTTACGACGTAATGAGCACCGCAGAAGCTGCTGAGATGGCAAAAGGCAGAGAGTCTTCACTCCTTCATATAACAAGGGCGGAAATAGATATGCCCGGGGGAACAGATGTTCATTCCGAAGAGGTATACAGAAAATCGGCAGGCAATTTTGAATTATGGCAGAAGAACGGCTGGCTGAAACAGGATGATGAACCATGCTATTATATATATGCCCAGACAATGGCCGGAAGGACCCAGTATGGTATTGTCGGATGTTCCTCTGTTGATGATTATATGACCGGGAAAATTAAAAAGCATGAGCTTACCCGTCCCGATAAGGAACAGGACAGAATGGTCCATATCCGCACAAATAACGCCAATATTGAACCGGTTTTCCTGACTTATCCTCCTGTTAAGGAACTTGATGAGATCGTAAAAAAGATTGTCAGAAAAGAGAAACCGGAATATGATTTTACTTCTGAAGACGGATTCGGACATCACTTCTGGGTGATCAGAAATACTGAAACAATCAGCCTGATTCAAAAAATTTTCGAAGAGAAAGTTCCGTTCACCTATGTTGCTGACGGTCATCACAGAACAGCTGCGGCTGCACTTGTGGGAAAGGAAAAGCAGGGGAAGAATCCTAAGCATCAGGGTAATGAGGAGTATAATTATTTCCTTGCAGTGCATTTTCCCTCAGACCAGCTGAGAATAATTGATTATAACCGGACAATCAAAGACCTTAACGGTCTCACTGCCAAAGAATTTCTTGCAAAGCTCGAAAAAGGCTTCAAGGTCAGGAAAAAAGGATCGAAGATATATAAGCCAAAACGGCTTCATAACTTTTCGATGTACCTCGACGGAGTCTGGTACAGCCTTACAGCAAGAAAAGGAACTTATACCGACAGTGACCCGATCGGGATATTGGATGTAACAATCCTTACAAATCAGATACTTGCTCCAATACTCGATATCCAGGATCTCAGAAGGTCCAAGCGGATTGATTTTATAGGAGGAATAAGAGGCCTTGAAGAGTTAAAGAAAAGGGTGGACAGCGGGGATATGAAGGTGGCCTTCGCCCTTTACCCTGTATCAATGAAACAACTGATCTCAATTGCCGATTCGGGAAATATTATGCCTCCGAAATCGACATGGTTTGAGCCAAAGCTCCGCAGCGGACTTGTGATACACCTCCTCGACTGACTTTTTCTCTGTGGAACTCTGTGTTCTTCTGTGGGTCTCTGTGTAAGTTCTTAAAAATCAATCTCATATATTTGTTATGCTCATTTTTAATATATCATGCCAGGTATTGCCGAAAATATTATTTCACTGAAAAGAAGGTTGCCGGAAGGTGTTAAGCTTGTTGCAGTTTCCAAAACAAAACCTGTAAGTGATATTCTCGAAGCATATAATGCAGGGCAAAAAGTATTTGGCGAGAACAGGGTACAGGAACTACTTTCAAAAAAGGATTTCCTTCCCCCTGATATCGAATGGCATCTGATCGGTCATCTCCAAAGCAATAAAGTCAGATATATAGTACCTTTTATCAGTATGATTCACTCAGTTGATTCTTTTAAGCTGCTGAAAGTGATAAATGACGAATCAGAAAAAATTAACCGGATCACCGATTGCCTTCTGCAATTCCATATTGCATCCGAAGAAACTAAATTCGGATTTGATATTGATGAAGTTGTAAGTATGATCAGTTCACCAGGGTTCAGCCAGATGAAATCGGTCAGGATATGCGGTGTTATGGGAATGGCAACTTTCACGGACAATGAGAGTCAGATCAGGAAAGAATTCAGATACCTTTCCGCTTGTTTTGATGAACTGAAGAGAAGATTCTTTATGGAAAGTGATTCATTCAGAGAAATTTCGATGGGTATGTCGGGCGATTACAAACTTGCAATTGAGGAGGGTAGCACAATAATAAGGCTGGGAAGTATTATATTTGGTGAACGAAACTAATTATTATTAAATAAACAGCAAATGGGCAAGTTATCAGTTAAATATCTTGGGCTCGATCTCAGCAGTCCACTTATTGTCAGCAGCAGCAGACTTACCTCAAATCTCACACACCTAAAAGAAGCTGAAGAATTTGGTGCAGGTGCTGTTGTTCTTAAATCACTGTTTGAGGAACAGATCGACCATTACATCCATACTATTCCGGTAGCTACCGGATATCCGGAAGCAGATGACTATGTCTCAAATTATATGAGATCAGACGCTGTCGATGAATACCTGAATCTTATAAGAAGTGCAAAAGAGAGCTTGTCGGTACCTGTAATACCAAGCATTAATTGCTATTCTTCAGGTGGTTGGACAGAGTTTGCAAAGAATATAGCTGAAGCAGGGGCTGATGCACTTGAGATAAATGTTTTCTTTCTGCCGGTTGACAGAAAGAAGACTGCTGCCGAATCGGAAAAAATATATCTCGAGCTGATAGAGAAGCTCAGGAAAATTATTAAGATCCCCGTTGCAGTCAAGATTGGCTTCAGATTTTCAAATATCCTTAATATTATCGATCAGTTTTATGTCAGGGGTGTCGCGGGAGTAGTAATGTTCAACAGGTTTTATGAACCGGATATTGATCTTGACAAAATTGATATTATTCCCGCATCAATTTTCAGTTCGGAAAATGAAATGAGATATGTTCTCAGATGGATCGGAATGGCTAGCGCCCAGGATATTAAAATCAATATTTCAGCTTCCACGGGGGTCCACAGCGGACATGATGCAATAAAATACATCCTCGCTGGTGCTGACTCGGTACAGGTTTGCTCAGTACTTTATGGCAAGGGATTGAGCTATATTAAGAACATGAACCGGGAGATTGAAGAGTGGATGGATCTGAAGGGATTCTCATCCGTCAGCGATTTCAGGGGCAGACTGAATTACAGTAATTATAAGAAGCCGGTGGTCTACGAAAGGACTCAGTTCATGAAATATTTTGCAACGGAGGACTGATTTCCTCCCGGTGGATGATCGTTAACCTTAGCGTTCAAGTATTTCTATCAGTTCATTTGTAAGGGCTGCCTTTTCACGGGTAAAAGCCCGTGAACTGTTCTTTATTATCTCAATTATATTATCTTTCTGCTCCCTGGTATTGATAGTTGCCGATTCTTCTAAAACAGTCATGCATTCGATAGCTGTTGCATAATCAGCTTCCAGAAAAACTGATGCAATATCTCCGGAATATTCTGAATAATCAAGTCCTGATTGCCAGCACGAAGATACGAGCATGCTGATTGTATCCTGTTTCCATGGCTTGCGTATCTCTGCCATCACTTCCGGTCGTGCTGATTGATGCTTGATATCATTAAAAAAGTCTTCTATAAGGTCTGAGATGCCTTTATCAGAAGAGCTGTCATAATATTCAGCAAGTAATCCGATGGCTCCTTCAAATGGTTCTTCGTCGCGGAGTGACTTAATTGCTCTGGCTATAAAAAGGACATTTCCCTTTTTAAATATTCCTGCAAGTTCCTTTAGTTTTTTCTCTGATCTGATCACCTTTGATATTTTTTGTAAAGTTAGAAATAGAGTTAATAACAATCAGCTGTTTTGATAAATAAAAATAAAATACTAATTTAGTCGGGAATTATGTTTGCAATTTAATCTATTAAAGTCATGAATAAACGGCTCAGAATTGGTTCCGGTATCGGTATCGGTATTGTATTATTGCTGGGTGTCTGTCTGCTCACCGATTGTAAAGGTGGCAAAAAAGCGCCACAGGAAGATATGGAGGTTGATATAGAGGATAAGGAAGCTATATTGCAGGATATCAAGCAGGCAGAGAAGATATTCCAGGCATTGCCTTCTCCCCTTGAATCAGCTATGCTTATCAAATCAGCAGGAGCAAGGTTTGAGGAAAAGCTTCTCAATCCGGTATCATCTGTCAATAATTATGTTACAAATAAAGCAATGGCTCTGAACCTCGGAATTTACACCTGCGATCTGAGCTTTGCCAGCCTTTATGAACAGACACAACTTTTGATTGATTATATGAATGCAGCGAAAAAAATGGCTGACGGACTGGGCATTTTGAAGGCTATTGAACAGGAAGATATTGACAGACTTGAAGAAAATATTAACAATAGTGAGGTTATCATGGATATCGTTTCCCAGACCTTCATGAATTCAAACTCTTATCTGGAGGATAACGGACAGCCTGCAACAGCTGCTATTGTCCTGACAGGAGGATGGATAGAAGGACTGTATATATCCACCCAGCTTGTAGATATGAACGATTTTAACGGTAATAAGCTTGTCGGAAGGATTATTGATCAGAAGCTCTCAATAGACATCCTTTTGAACCTTCTTAATAGCAGCAAAGGTAATACTGCTGTAGATGAGATCATTCTGGAGATGACCAGGCTGAAGGAAGTGTTTGATAAGATAAAAATAGACACATCACCTGTAAGACCTGAATATGATCCTGAATCCAAATCAACCGTTCTGAAATCGGAAATAAAAACAGATATGACTCCGGAAGTGTTTCTGGAGCTGTCGAAAATTGTAACAGAGATCAGAAATTCATTCGTAATTTAGAAGACTATGAGATCAGTAAAAACAATTCTGCTGCCTGCAATCCTTCTCATTGCCATTACCGGATATGTCAATGCACAATGTAAGGCATTTGCCAAGAGAGAGTGCCTGCCCAAGCTTGTCAGCTATACCCATGATGGTAATTACCATGCAGCTATTCTGGTAGAAGGTGAAGAAGCTGAGTTATATAAGACTTTTTATTCCGACATGGATTACAGAGTTTCAATTGTCGGAGACGAAAAACTGCCTGAAATAGAGTTCAGAGTACTCGATTCGAACAAGAATGTTCTTTATTCAAACAAAGATAAAAACTATTCAAATACCTGGGATTTCAGGCTGCAATCGAGTCAGCAGCTGAAATTTGTAATAAAAGTACCCTCGGCAACACGGTCGGGCCAGACACCACTGAGCGGATGTGTGGCTATAATGTTCGGATTTAAACTTAAGCGATAGATAATTTCCTGTCAGATTGCCGGGGGTGTTGATTTCAACGCCCCCGGTTTGTTTTTATCCAGTTTAATCGCAAGATATTTACCTGTATATGATTTCCTGCATCCGGCAAGATCTTCAGGCTTTCCTTCAAATATAACGTAACCACCTTCCTCGCCTCCTTCAGGCCCCAGGTCGATCACCCAGTCGCAACTCTTTATAACCTCCTGGTTATGCTCGATAATCACGACAGAATGGCCATGTTCCACAAGAGCATTTATCGACTTCAGAAGCTTGTTAATATCATGGAAATGAAGTCCGGTTGTGGGTTCATCAAATATAAATAAAATATGACCGGTATTTTTTTCCTGGCTTAGAAAGTAAGCCAGCTTTACTCTCTGACTTTCTCCGCCTGAGAGGGTACTGGATGACTGGCCCAGCTTGATATATCCCAGACCCACATCGGAAAGGGGCCGGAGCTTTTCAATTATCTTTTTTTCGCTTTTCCCCGGATGACTGCCAAAAAAATCAATAGCTTCATCAATCGTCATTTCAAGGACATCATAAATATTCTTTCCATTATATCTGACATCAAGAATGTCTCTTTTAAACCTCATCCCCCTGCAGGCTTCACAGGTTAATTCAACCGCTGCCATGAACTGCATCTCAACCCGTATGATCCCTTCTCCCTGGCACTCTTCACATCTTCCTCCCTCTACATTGAATGAGAAATGAGAAGGCTTGAAATTGTTCTGAACAGATGCCTGCTGCTCAGAATACAGTTTCCGTATTTCATCATAAGCTTTCAGATAGGTTACGGGATTCGACCTGCTTGATTTTCCTATGGGATTCTGATCGACAAGTTCAATGCCCGTAAGAGCTGCAATATCTCCCGTTATCTCATTGAATTGTCCGGGCTTCAGATTACTTCCCGTTATCCTGTCCGACAGGTATTTATAAAGGATTTCAGTTACAAGGCTCGATTTGCCGGATCCGCTTACCCCTGTTACAACGGTTATTGTGTGAAGCGGAAATTTTACATTTATCTCCTTAAGGTTATTCTCCCTCGCCCCACGTACTTCTATAAAACTGTTCCATTTTCTCCTTACACGGGGAACCGGCACACTTAACCTGCCACTCAGGTAACCTGCTGTAAGTGATTTGTTTGCCTGGCTCAGATCGAGGCCTCCCTGGTATACTACCTCCCCGCCGAGCCTCCCGGCTTCAGGCCCGAGATCAATGATCTCATTGGCTGCCTTTATTATCTCCTCTTCATGCTCAACAACGATGACTGTGTTCCCAAGATCCCTCAGTTCCCTCAATACCTTTATAAGCAGATTGGTATCACGGGGATGCAACCCAATGCTCGGTTCGTCAAGTATATACATCGATCCGACAAGATTGCTGCCCAGAGATGTAGAGAGATTAATCCTCTGGGATTCTCCTCCCGAAAGACTTGATGACAGCCTGTCGAGGGTAAGATAAGATAATCCCACATCGAGCAGGAACCTGAGCCGGATCGTGATCTCTTTTAAAAGTCTTTCAGCAATAATTGTATCAGAAGAATCAAGCCTGAAATTCAGAAAATGATCATATAGCTTGTTTACGGGCATGTTAACGAGTTCCTGGATAGTCTTGCCTGCCACCTGTACATATCCGGCCTCTTTCCTCAATCTCGATCCCCTGCATTCAGTACAGACCGTTTTTCCGCGATAACGGCTCAGCATAACACGATACTGTATCTTATATTTCTTTTCTTCAAGATGCTGAAAGAACCTGTGCAGACCATAGAAATACCTGTTACCTTTCCAGACAAGCTCCTTTTGCTCTGCGGTCAGCTGGAACCAGGGCTTGTGTATGGGAAAACCAGACTGATCGGCACCGGCAACAAGCCGTTCCTTCCATTTCTTCATTGTTTCTCCCTTCCAGCAAACTATTGCATCATCATAGACGGAAAGGTTCTTGTCGGGGATAACAAGATTTTCATCAATCCCGATAATTTTTCCATAGCCTTCACAGACCGGACAAGCACCTATAGGATTATTGAAACTGAAAAGATGCTCGGATGGTACTTCAAAGAGAATACCGTCAGCTTCAAATTTATTTGAGAAGTTTTCCCTCCTGATCGTATCATCATCCTGAATAATTACCTGGCAATATCCCTGCCCTGTCTGGAAAGCAGTCTGTGCCGAATCAGCCGCCCTGCTGAAATTATCTGCTGAATGACTGATTACAAGCCGGTCAATTACAATATTGATACTCTGACCGGGTTTGAATTCCTTTGAATCCCTTATTTCGTCAGTCCTTATGATTTTCCCTTCCGATTCGATCCGGTCAAATCCCTGTTTGCTCAAAAATGAGAAGTAGTCGGATATTGAAATGTTTTCAGGTATCTTACCCGATGAGGTTATTATCACTTTTGTTTCTTCAGGTAGGGAAGCAAGGAAATCTACTATATCATCAACACTGTGTTTCCTGACCTCTTTCCCGGAAACCGGCGAAATTGTCCTGCCTATCCTGCCATAGAGCAGCCTTAAATAGTCATAGATCTCGGTTGATGTGCCTACAGTTGACCTTGGATTACGGGAATTTACCTTCTGCTCTATGGCAATTGCAGGAGGAATACCACTTATAAAATCAACTTCTGGCTTGTTCATTCTGCCCAGAAACTGACGGGCATATGACGACAGACTTTCCACATATCTTCTCTGACCTTCTGCATAGATCGTATCAAAGGCCAGAGAGGACTTCCCCGAGCCTGATACACCGGTAATTACGACAAGCCTGTTCCTTGGAATTTTTAAACTTATATTTTTCAGATTATGTACCCTCGCCCCCCTGATTTCAATGCACCCGTTCATCTATAGATACTACCGTTAAATGTGAAGATTTTGTTAAAATTCAAAAGTAATACTTTCAGATTAAAAAAAATTGATTTATTTTGCATTACGTATAACATCTGAAAATACGGAACGTATACAAACTTAAAAAAAGGAGGACTGCCTATTCAAAAACTCTACTCTAGTTACTAAAAGAGTGAGCGATATGAATAAATCAATTTCCGATTATGAACTCATACAGAGATTCATAAATGGTGAACAGTCCTGCTTTGAGCAGATAATCAAACGTCATAAGAACAAGGTATTCGCATATATAAGCCTATATATACGCGATCAGGCACTTGCAGAAGATATTTTCCAGGATACTTTCATGAAAGTGATACAGTCAGTTAAAAGCGGCAGGTATCAGGATAACGGAAAATTTATCTCATGGGTTATGCGTATCGCACATAACCTTATAATAGACCATTTCAGACGTATCAGGCAGATGAATACAATCTCAAATGATGAATATGATTCTGACCTGTTTAACTCCAGAAAACTGTCGGAATCGACAGTTGAGGACGATATTATAAAAAGACAGATCCAGAAGGACGTTAGAAAGATGATCAGTCATCTGCCTGATGATCAGCGGGAAGTGGTTATTCTGCGACATTATGCGGGCCTTAGTTTTAAGGAAATAGCCGAAATAACAGATGTAAGCATTAATACCGCACTCGGCAGGATGAGGTACGCCCTTATCAATATGAGGAAGATTATGGAGGAGAAGAAAATAAGTCTGACATTAAATTAAGGTCGAAAAAATTCTATTCCTCGTACAATATTGTAATCCGTCGGGCGTTTTTCTGAAAACAGAAAACATGAAGCCTATGGGATTAATTTCTACTCATTTTCTTTCATATCATGAAATAAAAACTGAAGGGATCGATATTTATGACGATGCTTTCGGATTCCATCAGCAATTCGATGATGTGATAGGATATTTAAAACAGGTAAAACCTGTGCCTGAAAAACGGCTTACACGCCGGCTGATCGCAAAGATCAGAAAGCGCTGAAAAAGGATGCCAGATCATCCTTTTACTGGTTAATGAAATAAACGGAATGGCAGGCAGCAATGCCTGCCGTTTCTGTTCTAAGCCTGGCCTGCCCGAGGTGAACAGAAATATATCCTTTTTTTGTTGCTGATGTTATCTCTTCGGATGAAAAATCCCCTTCAGGACCAATCAGTATCACAGCATTCTCTCCCCTTTTATAGATATTTGCTATTCCCTTACGTTCAAGACTGTTGTTGCAATGTGCAATCATCAGAGTTCCTGGTTGCTCATTTGTTATGAAGTCGCTGAAATCTGCAGGTGTGTTCAGCCTGGTGATCTTCGCTTTAAGGGATTGCTTCATGGCCGATATGATAATGTTATTTATCCTTTCCTGCCTTACGTTTTGCTTTTCCGAGTTTTTGCAGATCAGCGGAGTGATTTCATCAATTCCGAGTTCAACACTTTTCTCGACAAACCATTCAAACCTGTCGGGATTTTTCAGAGGCGATATTGCTATATGAAGCGAGTAATTTCTCTTCTCAAATTCATGAATTACGTTTTTTATCTTTACGGAGCATCCTTTCGGATCGGGATCAGTAATTATTCCCTCATAAAGATCTCCTTTTCCGTCAATTAACCTTACAATATCTCCTTTGTTCAGCCTGAGGACTCTTACGGAATGTTTCGATTCATTTTCATCCAGGATGTACATATCACCTTTGATACCGGGAGCATAAAAGATCTGCATAGCTTGGTTTACTTATTGGAACGGTTAAGAAAATTCAGAAAAAGAAAACAGTCAGAATAGCTTATCTTACAATACCTCTGAGAGAATTATTTTCCCCTCCCGGAGCCTCTGCATCAACGTCTCCTTCCAGCCTCCGCAGGAATCTTCTCAGCCTGTCTTCTGCCGCTATCATGTAGGAATATGGCTCCCTGGAAATTTTTCTCGGAATTCTTCTGGCTCTCGCCCTGGCACTGGAGATAAGTGAATTATAAGCAGTATTGCTTGACAGAACCATCATAGTGCCTTTTATATAAGAGAAATAGTACCAGGTTCTTTCATTAGCTTTGAGATAAATGTCAAACAAGTCTCCCGATCTCCGTCGCTGGATCTCTATCGCGCCATCTACATACACATTCACAGGCTGGGTCCCGACGAATCCAAGACCTATCCTGCCTTTCGACCTGAAAGATGATGAAGACTCATTCCAGTAAAGTGTGACTTCATTCAGGAACAATTCATAATTGAACTCCGGGGGTAATTCCCCCGATACACCAAACAGATCAAGATCCTGTTTCATCCTGTCTGCAACCTCCACCCCGAGCAAGTCTTTCATTCCTTTATTATATAGTTCAGAATTGAGATTCACAGGTTTTATCGAAGGTAAAAACCTTATCTCGTTGCTCATAATACCCAGAGCTTCGGGATTGAAATGGAAATCAAATCCAAGGAGTGCCTGAAGCTCTGTTTTACCGGAATCAATATTGTGAGAAATCATTCCTGCTCCTGCCATCCCGGCAGGAGAAAAGTTAGTCCCAAAATTCATTCTGCCCTCTCCCGAAAGGATGCAGTCATTTCTGTCAAGTGCGATCATATCGCCATGGATTGTGGGATCTGCAATTTTTTCAAGCGAAGTGATCAGATATCTTGATTTTGATTTGTCGTAATACAGATATCCTCCTGAACTGACTATTCCAACATCTCTCCACGATTTTTGTGCCGACAGGAAGGCCGGGTAAATATGTAATGAATCAATATTCATGAATGAACCGGTGAATACGGGATTCCCGTTTATATCGAGTGGTTTGTTGCTGACTGGAATCATTAAATTACGGGGATCAATGAACGATTTGAATTTGACCGGATAGGATTTCATTGAACTGCAGATATTAACAATACCTGCTCCACCAGTAAATAAAAGCAGATTTTTGTCAGCATAAAGGTTCACATCGCCTGTGAAGGAGAAAGCAGTGCTGAGCATAAAATTCTGGCTTGCAGGTATATAACCCTTTGCGCTTGTAGTCATCGTGTCAACAGTCACCTCAGAGAAGGCTATATTGCTTATCTCGCCGGCTTCATCGATGTAATCATATGTGCCGCTTCCGGAATACTTCTTTTTCGATTCGATAGTAATCTTTGCTGAATGCAGGAGATGACGGTTATTAATTGCGACAATGGCATTCTGGAGCTGGTCTATTTTGGCTCTGCGGCCTATTGTGATCCTGCCGTTCTCAGGCTGGATCAGAGCGTCAGCAATACGGATATAATTTATATTCTCAGCTTCAATGTATTCTTCATCAATATGATAACTGCCCTTCCCGGATGCAAACTGAATTGTATCCCCCATAGTGCTGGTTGCAATGAAATTAGGTCTTTCAAGATTATTTATATCCTGCCTTAAAAGCTGATCGCGGGGAAGCAATATCTTTTCAGGCTTCCCCTTATCCTGCATCCTTAGCACCTTGTCCTGCATATCATATTCGAAATCAGTTAGTTTGCATATGTACTGTATTTCAGGAAATTTAACAACCGAACTTGAGGTATTTAACTGCAGGGTTGCTGTTTTTAATCCGAAATCAATATTTGCGGCAGTATTTTCAGCAATGAAGGCATAGCCTCCTGTAGAAGGAGATTTAAGATAGAAATCGGATGTGTCTGCTTTGATAGTTGTTGATGTAAAACTGAAACCCTCTGACGTAACCCTTGATTCAGAAGTATTGAGAATTCCTTTACCACTCATAGATTCAGGACCGTATGCAAGACTGCCATCAAACTCTGTCCCGTTGCCGAACATGTCGAAATTATTACCCTTGCTGTTGGTTATATGCATCTCATCTTTGTCCGTAAGCCATATCATTCCGACATCCTGGCTTTCAAGTACGGGAAAACGGCCTGTTGTGTCTTCAATCAGAGTGAATGATGATGCCTGGGCTAAAGCTGAATCGGGAAATAGTCTGAAATCATTTGATATTACTCTGGATGTAAGATGGTTAACTCTTCCTTTTCCTCTGAGCCCTTTACTGCCCATACTTATACTGTCATATAGTCTTCCTTTTCCACCGTAAAGCTCCAAACCTTCCGGCGGGATATTCATATCGAATCCAAGTAGACTACTGTCTTTTACAACAAGCTTTTCCTGCATGGGTCTGATAATATTTCCCCCGATAAATTCCCCTGGCAGGTTAATTGTTTCAAGCTTGAAATGATCAATATTTTCATACACAAACGGGAATATCCTGAAGTAAAAATCCTCCCTCGGGTATATATTTTCAAGGCCGGGTATCTGATCATAAAAGATATACGAATCCTTTTTCACACCGACCATCGGATATTGTGTCAGATTCTTAAGTCCGGATTTATTGTCGGGATCATCAATGAACAGATCGGCATTGGTAAGTTCCAGCAGATTATCCATTGCTTTCGTCATAGGGTTTCCGTATGGATCCTTCTGATCAGTCTCCACGGCAATCCTTATTGAATCGATGTTCGACAGGTTTATTTTAAATGTATCGTAACTGAATGTGAAGTTATGCCCGTAAATTGTAAAAAGTCCGGCTTCAACGATCCCGTCAAATTTCATATCCCTGTTCCTGCCAATTTTAATTTGTTGATTATAAGGAATGATGGCAACTTTCTGGGAGTCACTTAGATGGACATTCCTGACACCGTTTACTGTCATCAGCATATTGTTGATATCAAGGATGGCATTATCAACAGGTGCTCGTGTTTCACTTTCGAAGCGCAGGATGTCATAATCTTTTTTTCTGGCATAGGAAGTGAGGAAATCATTCACCTTCTTTTTAAGTGTTACTTCATTATATGTCCTGTCATAGAAAACGAAACCCTTGTTTGCCATGTCAATACATAATGCAGTGACCGCTTCAACGGGCCTGTTAAGCCATTTGGCAAATTCCTCAACCGGGAATGTTTCAGAATAGTACCATTCAGCAAATTTTTTGAGGCGCATGAGAGGATGATATTCATCGATACCGGCCATTTGCATGAACAATCCTGCATCGAAAAATGAAGCAGATTCAAATTGAGCCTTACCTATCGAAGAGCCTCTGGATCTTGAAAGGATGATTTTAGGTTCGTTCAGGTTCCATGACAGGTACTCAAATGACATGTCGAGCATATGGAAGGAATTGAAGCAGGGACTTTTAGATACCGGATTATTGCCTCTGAAGAAATTCACCTGGTGTTGTTCTGCATTATATGAAAATGAAAGATTAGAATGATAAATCGAATCTTTCTCGAGGTAAATTGCTGCAGAGACCTCGGGACTGGTCAATCCTGTTTTTGTAAATATGAATTCCGGTGTCTTAATGCTGATACGAAGAGTATCATTTTTATACACAGTGACCTTAGCCGGGAGGTTATTTCCACCTTTTCCTTTGACCGTGGCCCCTTCGAAAGCGAGGCCTCCCTGGTAATTCACACCTTTATAAAGGTCTTTAAGTGAAAACTCCTTTGTATATGTCTCAAACCGCGGAAAATCAGCTTTTTCCTTTTGGGTGAATGTAATAGCCCGGTCACTGATCAACCCGTATATGGGTTTTTTAAAATAGGTTTTATGTGTCAGCAGTGCTGAATCAATAACGAAATTATCTTTTGAAGTATTTATAAGAAAGTTTCTGATCTCAGCCGACACATCTTCGCGCGGATATCCTGCCTTTTCCCATGTCACGATACCTTTTATGCCATGAAACTCTTGTTTTTCAGGATAATATGAACCCGATACATTATAGATTTCTGTACTGTCCTTCTGATAATAGCAAGTCAGTGTTGCATTTGTAACAATTGCTTTAAATACTGTATCATGCCGGAACTGGAGAGGATTGTCTTTAACTTTCCATCTTATTGTTGTACTTTCAGATAGTACATTCACAGTCAGCATAAGTTCAGTATCCCTGATGTAACGGTTGATACTTTCAACCGCGATTCTTGGGTCAAAAACTATTTCGCTGAGACCTCTCAGCCAGTGGGTCAGGAAATCCTTATCACCGTTTACGCGGATATAGGTATTAAGAGTTGTAAGGAAATTATGCATATGAGGCACCGGCCTCATCGATCTGCCGTAAAACTGGCTTGATACATCGATTATTCTCGTCATATCCTCCGTACCGAATTTCTGGTTTTCCCAGTTTTCCAGGAAAAGGCTCAGGGTGGCTTTATGATTATCCTTCAGGTTCGGTCCCATGAAAGAAGTAAGCTCATCCTTATATCTCGTCGGATCGCCGGTGAATGGTGAAATTAACTGTGCATCAAGACCGGCTGTGAACAGTAAAAGTAAAGTCAGAACAAGGATAACCAGCTTCCTTAACATGATCGCAGGATATTTATTAATTTAATTGTATTCAACCAGCAGATCATTGTGATACTGTTTGTTATACAGCTTCAACAATTGCAGTAAAATCCTCTTTCTTAAGAGATGCACCACCTATCAGTCCTCCGTCAACATCGGGATTCGAAAAGATCTCGGCAGCATTTGAAGGCTTGCAGCTTCCGCCGTAAAGTATTGTAAGATCTTCGGCAATTTTATTTCCGTATTTTTCCTTAACAAGACCTCTGATATACTTATGCATCTCCTGAGCCTGGTCGGGTGTGGCTGTAAGGCCTGTGCCGATAGCCCATACCGGTTCATATGCTATTATAATATCTTTCATCGATTCCGGGCCCAGTGGGAATAATCCTTCTTCAAGCTGACGCTTTACAATTACAAAATGATTTCCTTCCTCCCTTTGTTCCTTTACTTCACCGCAGCAAAAGATGACTTTAAGCCCGCTGTTAAGTGCAAGTACGGTCTTTTTGTTCAGCAGCCTGTCATCTTCATTATAATAGCTTCTTCTTTCAGAATGCCCGATTATTACATATTCTGCCCCTGTACTCTTTATCATATATGCCGAAACTTCTCCGGTAAATGCGCCTGAAGCTTCCGAAGCACAATTCTGGGCTCCCAGAGCTACTTTCCCTCCTTTAACTATCTCTGCAATACCTGCAAGGTGGATGAAAGGAGTACAGATAATCACTTCAGCCTTTAAAGGTGGTTTATTTCTGAAATACTGGTCAAGGATTTTTGCGAATGCGGTTCCCTCTTCATAATTCATGTTCATCTTCCAGTTTCCTGCTACAATTTTTCTTCTCATTTGAAAATGTTTTAAGATTTAAGTTATCAGTTTTTGTTTAAATATTCATTTTTCAGCGATTCAAACGAAGGAACTCCGGCCCATGACCATTTTGCAATTATTATTCCCTTTTTGATCAACATATAGCCGGGATTCGATCTTACCATCGTTTTCAGGGTAATATCATCAACACTGCAAAAAATATTTCCGGTATCATAACTTCTTATTTCATCCGCTCCTGAAGCCGTTAAAATATAAAAATGTGCACCTTCTGCTATAAACCTGTTCCCCAGACTTATACCGGCTGAAAAATTTTCCGGGTCAGCCTCCCCGATCTTACCTGAGATCATTAGCAGGGTGTAGCCTTCCGATTCAAGGACCATCCGGGTTATATCCTCGTTATCCATTGTTGTAAGTACAAAATCATGAATAGGGGGCTGGTAACCTTTTTCTGAAAGGACAGATCTCTGATCAACAAATTTCCAAGTTGTATCATCTGCAGGATAGTTATCGAGTGTGAATTCCTTTTGTTGCCCGTCTTTTTCATAAATAAATGTGGTTTCATATTTGTCAGACGGCATGCCTTCCGGAATTTCCATCTTATCAGGGATATATGTTCCTGTTTTATAAGGGAGGAAATCTATAACGGGAAGATACCTCAGATTGTACAAAATAAAGGCTGCAAATATCACTAAAAGGGCTGAAATAATCGTCCATTCCCTTACTATTCCATGCTTTTGTATTACATTTTTCCTGTTTATGAAAAGATAAATTACCGGTATCAGCAGGATTACATTTTTTAGAAAGGTTTGCCAGTTTGTAAGATGAATTACATCCCCGAAACATCCGCAGTCGCTTACCGGATTTGTAAGAGCAAGTACAAATGTGAGAGGAGTAAATATTATCATCAGAAGCATAAGGATCCATATACCAGTAAGCTGACGGATATTGAATAATACTGATACACCTGAAAGAAATTCTGCAGAACATAACAGGATTGCCAGAGGCAGACTGAGTGGCAGCAGGAACTCCATATTAAAAGCAAGAAAATAATCACTGAACTTATATGTTGATCCAAGGGGATCAATTGCTTTAACCAAACCTGAGAAAATAAATACCAGACCTGCAACCAGTCTGCTGACATTAAGAAGAATTTTCATTTTATAAGAGCTTTCTTTCAGAAATAATTTTAATTATTAAACCAAATATCTTTTCAGGAGGAAGAATCTCTCCATTGTCGTCGCTGCAATTGACCATACAAAGCCTGTCATCCATACCGGAAACCTTCATGTATATTTCCCTTACTTTTTTTTGAAATGAGAGGGATTCTTCATGAATGTCCCTTGTGCCGTTAAGGTATTTTCTGTCTTCACCTGTTCTGGAAGCCGACAATTTTTTCTCGGTGAAGGAAAAAGGCACATCCAGAAAGATGTTAAGCCCTGGTTTTGGAATATTGAAATGGCTGAATTCAAGGTCAATTATCCATTTCATAAGTTTTTCCTGATCCTCTGTGCTGCTAAGTTTGGCACACTGGTATGCAATATTTGAATAGGTATACCTGTCAAGAAGCACTATGCTGCCCTTTTTTAACCAGTTCTCAATCAGTTCGGCTGCATCTTTCCTGTCGCCGGCATAAAGCATCGCAACAAGCCAGGGATCAACTTCTCCGAGTGAACCGAATTCACCTCTGAGGAACCGTGCTATCAACTCTCCGAAGAAAGGAGCATCTGTTCTCGGAAAATGCAGATATTCACACCGGTAACCTTTTCCGGAGAAATATTCTTTCAGCAAACTGATCTGTGTTGACTTACCCGAACCGTCAACTCCCTCAACAACAAAAAGTTTCATCTGTTAGTCCTTACTTTCTCTGCAAATGTAATAAGCACTCTGTAAAGATTAAAACGAAAGAGAGGCAGAATTATGATTTGTTTTCAGCAGTTATTAACTTGAAGTCCCGTGAGTGAGTCTGCAGACCTATACTTTTACCGGCAATTCGTAAAAAATCATTATTTTCGAAAATTATTTCTTCAGGGTTGGCTGAAAAACCAAAATACATAAACGCGGGAGGAGAGCTTATTGATCTGACCATACCAAAAGTGATGGGTATCATTAACATCACACCTGATTCATTTTACCGCGAAAGCAGGGTCTCCGGAGATAAAGAGATCATAGAGACAGCAATGAAAATGATTGAAGAGGGAGCCGATATCCTCGATGTAGGAGGTTATTCTTCACGTCCCTCAGCTGATGATATTACGCCTGATGAGGAGGCTGAAAGGGTCCTGAATGCTGTAAAGCTCATAAGGAAAGAACTACCCGGGGCAGTTATATCGGTTGATACTTTCAGGGCAGAAATAGCGAAAGAAGCTGTTTCCGTTTATGGCGCCCATATAATCAACGATATTTCAGGAGGCGTGGCAGATGGGAAAATGATCGAAGTGGTAGCAAAGCTCGGCGTTCCTTATATAATGATGCATATGAAGGGCAATCCCCGTACAATGCAGGAAAACCCTGAATACGATGATGTTGTGGCCGATATCCTGCTTTGGTTTGGCAACAGGATAGCTAAACTGAAGGATGCCGGAGTGAAAGATATAATCATTGATCCGGGCTTTGGTTTTGGTAAGACAATAAATCATAACTTTGAAATGCTGCAACGCCTGGGTGATTTTGCAGTTGCAGGACTACCGGTTCTTGTTGGCATTTCGAGGAAATCGATGATATGGAAATCGCTTTCGGTAACACCCTCTGAAGCCCTCAACGGAACCTCGGTATTGCATGCCGTCGCTCTGCTTAAAGGCGCTGATATATTAAGGGTTCACGATGTTAAGGAGGCGGTTCAGGCTGTACGATTAATACAAATGTTAAAAAACAAACTATAAACTCCAAACTTTAAACTCATTTAACAATGCTGGTCCCCATAACAGTCCTGGAT
>CAZWUB010000002.1:0-15284 GCA_964637415.1 uncultured Rikenellaceae bacterium | reverse complement strand
AAACTCCAAACTTTAAACTCATTTAACAATGCTGGTCCCCATAACAGTCCTGGATATTATAGACATCTTACTTGTGGCATTCATTATGTTCCAGTTCTACAGGATCATCAAAGGTACCTCTGTTTTCAGTATTGTTATAGTTGTATTCCTGATTTATTTGTTCTGGCTTTTGGTTAAAGCCTTGAACATGAATCTTATCAGCTCTCTTCTCGGGCAGGTTATAAGTGTTGGTGTAATTGCCCTGATCGTAGTATTCCAGCAGGAAGTAAAACGATTTCTGCTTGTTATAGGGAACAGGTATTTAAAAAACACAACACTTTCATTTAAGCGGTTCTTCACAACGGAAAAAGATGAATCAGTAATACCGGCTGTTGTTGAGGAGATAGTAAGAGCTGCCCAGTCGATGAGTTCCAAAAAGATCGGGGCATTGATTGTGATCGGGCGGCAGAGTCTTCTGGGGCTCTATGCCGACAGAGGTCAGAAGATTGAGGCAGAGATAAGTGCAGAACTTCTTGAGACTATCTTTTTTAAGAACACCCCACTTCACGACGGAGCGGTGCTCATAGAAAACAGCCAGATCATAGCTGCCCGTTGTCCCCTCCCTGTAACCGATCAGTTTGCTTTATCCTCTCACTTTGGTATGCGCCACAGAGCTGCAATTGGAATATCTGAGAATACAGACGCTCTGGTGGTTGTCGTTTCTGAAGAAACAGGCCGGATATCAGTCGCAGATGCCGGAGAGATCCGCGAAAATCTTAAACCCGATGAATTGAGAAATATACTGCTGATGGAAAAGGTATGGTAGAATCGACCTCCCTGTTTAATGGATTTCTGAGTTATTGCAATTTCTGAAGAATTGCAATAATCTTTTCCTCATCTTCTTCTTCACTTTTCTCCCTGAAAGCATCATTAATCATATCCTTCCTTCCGGGAAATAATTTTATCAGTGATTTTTTGTTAAGCTGGATCTGATGAAATACGTTATCTGCACCTTTAATAAAATACTTATTCAAAGTCTGATATTCATCATATCGCCTGTCGGCACTGTAGGCTGCTTTATAATCTGCCTCAATGAAATTTTTTTCAGGGACCATAATAAACTGGTGGGGCTCTTCCAGTAAAATCCGGAAAAACCTGTTCTCCCGCATCCCCTTATCAAACTGAAGACCTTTGGTGGTCCTGAAGATCATATCCACACCATCTTTATGCATAACCAGTTCATCAACTATTTCTGAGGACAGCTCCATCATTTTTCCGGAGTTCGGGTGAGTGAATACAAGAGTGTTCCTTACCAGATCAATGTCACTGTTAAACTGAATATATTTTTCCTGACCCCTTACAAGTAAATATGAGGTAACGAGAGTATCAAACAACCTTGCACTTCCCTTTATCCCTTCATACCTGTTGTCGAAGCCCATACCTCCCACAGAGGTAGGGGAGATATTGGCAATTGCCTGAAGGTTTTCCTGTCCTGATATACCTGACTGATAAACATTTATCTTCTGAGAGTAACCTGCAGTCAGAGTGAAGAGCATTATTGAAAGAATTGTAAACCACTTCATGTTTGCTGTTATTTAACTGTGATAACTTGTCACCACCAATATCATACCAAATTTATGAAAGTATTAATGATTTTCCGGCTTTTCTTTTTATTATGTTTGATGCCGTTTTGTGTGAATCAGTAATGTCAGAAAGGCGTAAAATACTTATAACAGGAGGAACTTCAGGGCTTGGACTGGAACTTGTCAGACATTTTCTGGAAAAGGGATTTTTTGTTGTCACAACAGGAAGGAGGGAGATAGATGTTTCAGGTTATGAAGACAGACTCAGATTATACCATGCAGATTTCTGCGATCTCAGCCAGACAGCTGGGACTTTCAGGACGCTTTGCAGGGAACATACATTCGATTACGCAATTTATAATGCAGGTATTCTGAGTCCTTCTGAATTTATTAAAACAGATGACGGATTTGAATTAACTTACCAGGTGAATTTTCTGGCTCATCTTCTTGCAAATGAAATAATTATTGGGTTCCATGATCCGGGATCGCCACTACGGGTTGCCGGAGTAACTTCAATGGCCTACCGGGTTGCTGAGCCTGAGTTTAAACCTGTGAGTTCACCTTCAATGTACAGGGCATGGAGAGCCTATTCGGATTCAAAACTTTACCTTGCCCTTATGTGCCGTCATTATTCGATGAAGTTCGCTGATACTGAAATTCAGTTTTTCAGCTTTGATCCCGGTATTTTTGGTTCCCAGCTTTACAGGACCCAGTCCGGAGTGTTCAGGATAATCTACGAAACAGGGGTAAAAATCCTGAGAAAACCAACAAGACCAGCTGTAATATTGTCAGAAATCCTGACAGGATCTGATATTAAGGATGGGGCTGTTTACGATATCCGCAAGAAAATCCGAAAGCTCCCGGAACCGGATACAGAATTGACTGAAACTTTCTGGGAAGGAACAATAAGGGACATTGAACAATTCCTCCTATAGTGCTTAATTAATTATTTTAAGCCGATGGAAGTGATACTATTTCCGTTTAATGTTTACAGGTCTGCCTCTTACTTCCCTCCACCATTCCTTGTAACATTCCACAGCACCTTTTCTTTCAGGCAGCGAAATATTATAAATTATTGTTATTTCATGGGCTCCGCCCGCTGCAAACTCAAGTTTTGATATTGTTGAATCATAGGTATAATCAATGATCAGATCATGATTTGATGAGCTGGATATTACTATTCCGGCATTCATGATTATCGAATTGAATTTATACACATCCTCGGAAAAAAGATTTCTGTTCCTGAACCACATACCAAACCGGAGAGGATCCACATCAAACCCGGAACCAAAGGTAAATGTCTGGAAAGGTTTCTGGTATTCATAAACAAAGCCGGGATTCAGCAGAGCGACCCTGGTTCTTCCGACCTTACCTTTATTAAAAATTACCTGGGTTAACAAATTTCCGTTCACGACATATTTTACAGGCAGGCGGACTATATTATTTACGAATGAGATGTTGGGCCTTAAAATATGACTTACCGAAATACCTATTGTCGGAGTCATATTATAGAGGTTCAGATTTTGTCTGTAAACCACTCCGGCGTTCCAGTCCGGGTATACTACAGGCTCAACTTCATCATTTAAAAAAGAACTTTGCCTGATAACTCCCTGAAGTGGATCTAACTGATCTGTAAAAATAAAATCACTGTTTTTAAAGTCCCTTAGATTTATAGAGAAAACCGACATGCCCAGCTGAAGCATTTTGTCCTTATCCTGCAGAACCCGGTAAGAATAAATAAGTTCCACCCGTTTGGTTCTGATCCGGTTAAGACCCTCGTTGTCGCTGAGCATGAGAAAACCGATACCAATATTTTTTTTTGACCATTGATAGTCGGCAGAAATAAAATATGTCGAAAGTTCACCCGGAATTTTACTCCACAGATCTCTGTAAGTTGAAGAAAACCGAAGATCTCTTGTTATACCTGCTGTAGCCGGATTATAATATAATGAACTGTTATAGAATTGAGAAAACTGAGGATCCTGACCTTCCAAAACATTAGTTGAGAAAATCATGGATCCCAAAAAAACCAGCTTCAGGTATTTCTTTTGCATAATTTTCATTTATCTGATTAATGTAATGGATCCGTATCTCGGGCCGTTATATTCTTCTCCGTCAGCGAAGATTGCCTTTTTAAGATGCCAGACGTATACATCAGGAGGTAACGCTTTGCCCTTTAAGGTTCCATCCCAGGCTTCAACAGGCTCTCCTCTGTTGAGTTCTGTGGTTTCCCATATCAGGTTTCCCCATGTATCATAAATCACCAGATGATATTCAATCAATCCGGCTCCGATTGCCTTAAATTCCCTGACTCCTTCAAACGGACTTTCAGGGGAAAGGGCATTTGGCATGAACAGCCCTTTAGAGTATTCAAATTCGATGGAATCAGATATTGCGTTTGTGCAGTTATATTCATTTACTGTTGTGAGAATCACTATGTAAGTTCCGGCACTGTCGTATCTGTGCCAGGGATTTTCATCTGCTGATGACTGGTTATCTCCAAAATCCCAGGTGAAATATTTACCTCCGGTTGTCTCATTCACAAATACTATATCCAGGGGATGGTACCCGTCATCTTCAAGGATACTGAATGCCGCAACAGGTGACTGACGGACATTAATGCTTCTGGTAGTACTCGCTGTACATCCGGTAAGTATATCTTTGGCAGTCAGGGTGATGTTATAAAATCCTGCTCTGCTGTAAAGATGGCTGGGGCTGAATTCTGATCCGAGGGTCGCATCCCCAAAGTCCCAGATAACACCGGCAATTTCGTTGACCGGCATATTTACAGGAGTGAGGGTAACTGTATCATAGTCACAGTAAACTGTCTTATCAGTGACAAAATCAACTGCCGGGGCTCCCAATACATGAATTTCAGTTGTGAATGAATCGTGACTGCAGGTATCGTTTACATAAAGAGTGACTGTATATTTCCCGGGGTTTTCGAAAACGTGTACAGGATTCAGTTCATCGGTAACACCTCCATCTCCAAAGTTCCACGACCAGTTCAGGAAAGGCGTATTACCCAGTACTCCCCTGGAATAATTTGTAAATGATACCTCAAGAGGAGCACACCCTAGTGTTGTATCTGTTTCAAAGAACGCTCTTACTATATTTGGGAAAACAATCACTGACTTCTGAATGGAATCAATCCCGCATTCATTTTCGGCTATCAGCGTAACGGTGTATGTGGTATCAGTCAGACCAGTCTCAAATATGTGCGATCCGGGATTTTCTTCGGTCGAATTATCCTTACCATCGCCCCATTTCCACAGATAGGTATCAGCCAATCCGGTAGTGACATTGAAAAACCTGATATCTTTTGGTGAGCAGCCCCATGAAACATCCATTCCAAAGTCAGCAATGGGTATAGGTTTTACAATAATATCCCTGCCCGTAGAAACAGAGCTGCATTGATTCGTTGCTGTAAGGATAACAGTATATGTAGTATCCGCCAGTCTTCCCTGATTGAATATTATATCAGAGGGATTTTCTTCAGCAGTAGTAAGCCCGTTACCAAAATTCCATTGATATGTCAGTTCTTCACCGGAAGAATTATTTGTAAAATTTACATTAAGCGGAGCACAACCTATAGGATTATCATAATCAAAAGAAGGCTCCGGTTCATGATATAACCTGAGCATCATTGTATCATGGACCACCTGAACGCATGGCGAGGTGCTTGTTACCCTGATATAAAAATATATCGTATCCTTATCTGCGTCGTTTGTTGAAAAGTTATAAACCGGATTTTCTGCTTCTGTTCCATTAAAAGCCCCGTCACCTGAAGAACTCCATGAAATTGTATTTACATCTCTGTAAATGACATCTCTGATCTGGTAAGAAGAATTTACACAAGCCGTATCTGCAGGCAGTACATCAGTAAATGCATTATGAATAATATCTATCATCATGGAATCAGTGACAACAAAATTTTCAATCGGATCCCTTCCCCTTGCATGGAGTGTCAGTACAACTTCCCTGTTTGCTATATCTTCAATGCCGGGTCGGTAAACAGGTGTTAAGGTTGTGCTGTTTTCCAGAATCCCTGTCCCTGTAGTTGTCCACCAGATCTCTGAATATTTGTCTGCTGAAGCTGTTGAAACAGTAATGTCCGATCCCTCGCAGATCTTTACATCATCACCTGCATTGGCGGTTGGTTTGGGAGTAATTAATATATGAATTGTATCAGTGGCAACTATCAGACATGGTGATTCGGCTGTCCCCCTGATAATCAGTGACACACTTTCGTTAAGGAGATCATTCTCCCCATGTATATATGTGCTTATTACGCCTGATCCATTTATAAATATTCCGTCTCCCGTGGTACTCCAGCTCAGCTGATCAACATGATAGGCCGTTGCATCAATGGTTGTAAATTCTTCTCTTTCACCTATAATAGTGTCAGCGCCCGCATAAACAACCGGATTATTTTGTATTGATAAAGTCAGCGAATCAATTCCGGGTGTATTACAGGGAGGCCTGCCGGCAGCAATAAGATATAGTTTCACAGAACCATTGGCGATGTCGTCAGATCCCGGCCGGTAAACAGGGTGTAAAATATTAATGTTATCAAAGCTCCCGTCACCGGAAGTCCTCCACTCCATTGAACTGTAGTTTGCTATATATGAATCAGCCAGTACTTTTGACTGATCCTCGCAAATAATATCATCTGAACCTGCAACTGAAACAGGGAATGGAGTAAGGTTCAGTGTCATGTTATCACTGACCGTTGGGCAGAAGGGATTTCTTGATGTTAGTGTAAGTACAACCGAACCGGCAGTAATATCAGATTCTGACGGGTAATAAACAGGTCTTATTGCAGTTGGGTCGGACCAGGTGCCGGTTCCGCTTGAAGACCACTCATATTGTGTTGAATTTAAAGAATATGCATTTACCGGGATAAAAGATGAAGAACAAATTGTAGTATCATTTCCTGCAGATACAACGGGAGGATCAATAAAAGTTATCCTTACTGTATCATAATCAGATGTTAAGCAGGGAGCGACAGCATCAACTTTTAATACAAGTTCAACCCGTCCGCTGTCCTTATCAGCATCGGAAGGGAAGTATGTTGTGATCAGATCCGTTTGATTGCCGAAAATACCGGTTCCCAATGATATCCATTGATAAGAACTGCCATTCATCTGGCTTCCTGTTGTTATGAAATTACCCGTTTTGCAAACCTCCTGATCAGTACCGGCATCAGATACAGGTAATTTCTGAATGATAATACTGATCTCATCGGATACATCGGGGCAGACAGATTTCCCTTCTGCCCTTAATGTAAGAGTTACACTGCCATTGACTATATCTGATGGTCCGGGAGTGTAAACCGGATCAATTATTGAATTGTTATCAAGAGTCCCGTCCCCGTTTACGGTCCAGGAATAAGTTATGTAATCATTTACAATAGCGCCCGTTATTTGATATGATCCTGATTCACAAACGATACCATTGTCGCCTGCAAAAGCTGTCGCCTGGGGAATAACTGAAAGCTTCAGGGTATCGCGGACAACAGGACAACCATAGCCTCCTGCTGCTTCAACTGTAATTACTATCAGACTGTCCTGGTTTACCTGGCTGAGTGTAAAAACCGGAGTAAGGCTTAAAGTATCGCTGAAGGCGCCTAGTCCGCTTATAAGTTTCCATTTAACGGCATCGAAGCCGGTACCTGAAGCGTTGAGAGATGCCTGACCATTCTGACAGATATCCTGGTCAGGGCCGGCGCTTATTACCGGCACTCTGACATATGTGATTCTTATTGTATCAGAAGCATTTACCAGGCAGGGTTCGATTGACTGAGCCGTAAGATAAAGTTCCACATGTCCTCTTGTGATATCATTGGTTCCCGGGAAATATGTCGGAAGAAGGATGGCCGGATCTGAGAAATGTCCGTCTCCGCTTGTTGTCCATCTTAAAACTGTATAGTTTTCTGCTGACGTGTTTGTGATGTTGTATTCAAGTCCCTCACAAATAGTTACATCTTCATCAGCTCTTACATGGGGTTCTCCTTGAATTATTAATCTTAAAGAGGCTGTATCGGATCTGCAGGGAGAAATCCCCTCCGCAATGACATACAAATCAGCCCCTGAGCCGGCCAGATCATTTCTTCCCGGGTGATATACCGGATTTGGCAAGGTATCATTGCTGAAATATCCATCACCCCGGGTAAACCATTTGATTGAGGTGCCGTTGGTGATAGTGGTTCCGGTGATAGCTAGATTTTCCGAGGCACATATTGTCCGGGGTGTTATTACTTTTATTTCGGGGACAGGATGAACCTGAAAACTTTCTGTAAGAACAGTACTCCCGCATTCATTCTGCAGATCCAGGCTAACTGTATATTGACCGGGGGCTGTATATGTGTGTGTTCCGGGATCCCTTGCAGATGCAGTTGCCGGAGTCCCTCCCGTGAAATTCCAGGTAAAACCTGTAACAGGGCTGCCATTATCATTATAAACAACCGAAGGATGGATAACCGGGTTTGTGATGCAGGTATTTATCAGATTTTCAATCCTGCCGTCAGGCCTTGTAAATACATTGAAGTTAAAGACAACAGAATCAGTACGACAGGTATTTGATATATACAGCACGACCCTGTATGAACCGCCCAGGTTGAAACTGAACTGAGGTTCCCAGCTGTTTTTACTTGTCCCGTTTACAAAAGTATAACCTGAATCCGGCATCACCTCCCATAAATACTCCCTCTGACCTGTTGAATTATTTGTAAATTTCGGCCTGAATGGGGCACATCCTGCATTGTCATCAACAGTTGCCCTTGCAACAGGAGGCTCAATGACAACAATTTTAAATGTATCCAGGGAAGCGCCGCATGGATTACTTACTCTCAGAACAATATCATAAACTCCCGGTACTGACCATGACATTGGAGGCATTACCTCAGCTGTTGAGGTTCTACCATTATCAAAATCCCAGGAATATTGTGTTAGCCTGGTACAGTTATTTCCGTAATATCCGTTTACTGAATTGTTACTCAGCTGTATCGTTTCGTTTATACAAATTGTATCAATAGGCAATTCCTCATTCCCTATTGAAGCTTCCGGCCTTGTCCAGATCCTGACTTTGTCAACTACAGCTGTCTTGGTATCACAACCATTTTGCACAGTTACCGAAGTTGAAAAATATCCTGTGTAATTTGGGGGTTCACACGATGACAAATTGTATAAATGTTTTATTGTATCATTTATATATGGATCACCATGATTCCATACTACACTGGGAGTTCCGTCCCCAAAATTCCAGGTATAGGTCGTACCGATTGAATTATTCTCATATCCGACAAGTGCAAATGCAAATTCAATGGGAGCACAGCCTTCAGTGCCTCCGAATGATTCTATTCCGGCAGCAGGACTGCTTTGATTGTATACATATTGGGTCCATCTGAGGGCACACCCGCTTGTATTTTCAGCAGTTATCACAAGTTGAAAAGCTCCGACCGTCGTATATGTATGCCTTATCGGGAAAGTGGCATTATTAATTACAGTACCATCACCCCAGTCAATTCTGTAGCTTGTAATACAGGTAGTATGGACAGTTCTGTTAGCAAGTACAACATCGAATGCAGGATCAATAATTATTTCGGGACAATGCTTAAAAGGATTGTATGGATTTTCGGTATCATCAAATAGCAGTTGAGGTTTCCTGTTTACTGTAACTGTCCTGGTGACAGTGGCCGTGCACCCATCTGCATCCGTGACTGTCATTTGGACATTAAAACTGGCAGTACCGGAACATCCCGGTGCAGCAAATTCATGGATGGGATCTCTTACAGTTGAAGTGTGTCCATCACCAAAAGACCAAAAGTATCTGTATGCCTGAGTACCACCCGTTACTGTTGATGTAAATTTAACCGGAGTCTGTGCACAATTATCAGCTGCCTGAAAGGTAAAATCGGCATTGAGGACAATTTCGTAAATCTGATATCTTGCTTCTCTGCTTATCGGAGGACGGCTGCTGTCAGTAACTTTCAGTTTTACCTCTCCGCTTCTGCCGGGCTGAACAGATATTGTTTTATCTCTGATCGTGTCGGTGTTCCATGTAAAGGTCCATTCATAACTGTAGGGCTCCGTCCCTCCGGTAGCCCTCGCTTCAAGAATAAAAACTTCCGGTGAACCACTGCAAAACCTGTTGTTTGGTGAATGAGGAGTTATGCCCACCTGTAAAGATTGGGTTGTCTGTGCAAATGCTGAATATGTGCTCAGAATGAACACACTCAGTATACAGAGATATTGACTTGCTTTTACTTTCAATACCGGGCATTTTAGTTATTCTTTTACTGCTTTTGTCTGTAAATGAAAATACAGTAAAATAATTAAGTTATTACAGGAATACTATCTGATCTGATATCATGGTTTAAAGCAAATATATTTGTAATTAATTGAATATACTAATTTTACAGTATGCTTTTCAGCATGTTAATATGTCGGTATTATAGCTCTGACAGAAGAATCAGGACTGTTCATCAATTTGTTTTATGTATATGTCAATTTTCAGAAAAATCTTCTGACCTGACCTTTGCCCTGATGTGAAATATGAATACATGAATTAAGTTTGAAGTTCACAAAGAATATTTATATTTGAAAATATATTTACAGAAGGCCAAAAAATAGAATTTATTCATGGTCGGGTAAATGCAGGATGTTTTCAATGAACTTATATTTAATTTAATACATGAAACAAGTTACTTTATTTAAGATGATGGTATTTTTCAGTTTCTTAGGATTATTCGGATGTAAAAACACCGATCCTTCAACATGGAGCAGCAGCAAAATTGACAAGTGGTTTGAAAAAGGAGAATGGCTTAACGGATGGCAGGTGAAACCTGATGCATCCATAAACCGGAAAGAATTCGCTGTCTACTATTTTAAACATAAGGACAGATGGGATAAGGCTTTTACATTTCTTAAAGAGAATGATCTTACAAAGTTGGAAATTAAACGTTATGATATTGATGGTAATAATGTTTATGCTCCAATCAGTGAGTATCTCTCAAAAGAGGATACGGCAGCCCGCTATGAAGCCCACAGGGTCTATGCCGACATTCAGTATGTGATCAGTGGCAGGGAACTGATGGGTATAGCTCCTCTGAGCGATCTCAAAGACGTTACCGTGCCTTATGATCCGGTAAAAGAAGTTGAATTTATGACAGTGAACACTATAAAAAGTGTGCCTGCAACACCTGACAATTTCTTTATATTCTTCCCGTCCGACATTCACCGTCCCGGACTGAAAGATGGCGTTAACTCACCGGTCAGAAAGGTAGTAGTCAAGGTCAGATTAGACTAAAGAGCATAGCCGTCAACCTTAGGATTATTCGGGTTAAAGTTTCCCCTCCTTTTTTTAAGGAGGGGAAACTTATGTTCCCAAATCTCCGTACTAATGACAACATTTTGTAAATTACACACTATTTGATACTTGCAAAGTTGTCATAACACCTGGCGTGCAAAAAAAATCTGTATTGGGACTTAGGTTGACGGCTATGGACTAAAGAGGGACGCAGCAATCTGTTACTTCCTGTTCCCATGTAACCTGAACACCACAGTGCTTCCATCAGTTATTTCCTTGTGAGTAATAAAGTTCTTTTTCAGCTTTTTCCCATTTATAGTTGCTGATCTGATGAAGATATTATCATCACTCCTGTCCAGAGTTTTAATTGTAAAATATTTACTCTCCGGTAACTGTATCCTTATCTCGTCAAACCCCGGAGTAGTGATAATATATTGTCCGGAAGCCGGACAGACCGGATAGAATCCCAACATTGAGCATACATACCATGCAGACATTTGTCCTGCATCTTCATTGCCGGAAAGCCCTCCCGGTCCGGTACCATATTCTTCCGAATTGATCTTGTTTGTCCAGAACTGCGTTTTCCCCGGATCACCCGCCATTGCAAACATAAACGGAGCCTGCTGATCTGTCTCGTTTCCATGCCAGTAATAACCTCCGTCAAAGAATTCATTCAGTTTTTTCAGGAAAGCCTTTCTGCCTCCCATAAGTTTTATAAGTCCGGGAACATCATGAGGTACATACCAGGTATACTGAAAGGCTGTCCCTTCACAAATATAACTCGACTTGACATTCGGATCGAATGGCTCAATCCATGTTCCGTCGGCATGGCGTCCCCTTACATAACCTGTTTCCCTGTCAAAAACATTTATATAATTCTTCGATCTTCTCATCAGAGCTTCATAATCCGCTGTCTTCCCGAGTGCCTTTGCAGTCTGGGCAAGAGCATAATCGTCAAATGCATATTCGAGTGTCCGTGATACCTGTTCCCTTTTGTGGAAGGCATCCCATACACTGTCTTCGAGCGGAATATAGCCATACTGAAGATAGCTCTGCAATGCTCTTCTTCCTTTTCCATCGACATATTGTTTACGGTCGGGTGTTTCAAATGCATTCTGCCTCATGTACCTGTAAGCAGTTTCTTTATCAAAATCATCTATCCCTTTTACTAATGCATCAGAGATCATTGTATTGACATGATCGCCTATCATGGCTGCACTATAGTTCCCCCACATTGGAAATATAGGCATCCATCCTCCCTGTTGCGCCTTAAGGACCAGTGACTTTACCATGTGAAGCGTTTTCTCAGGCTCCAGGATTGTCAGTAGCGGATGCAGAGCTCTGTAGGTATCCCACATCGAAAAATCGTCATAGTAATCAAAACCTTCGGCTTTATGGATCAGAGTATCTTCTGCAAAACCCTGGTAGCTTCCGTCGCAATCGCTTGCCACCCTGGGAAGCAGGTAACAATGGTAAAGAGCTGTATAGAATTTTATCTTGTCCTCATCCGAGCCGCTCTTTACATCAATTTTCCCGAGTGTTATATTCCATTCCGCCTCTGTTTCATTCATAATGAATTCGAAATCCCAACCGGGTATTTCTTCATCAAGATTACGTCGGGCAGCATCAAGGCTTGTAAATGAGGAGCCTGCCCTGACCATAACATCATTACCCTCTTTAAAACGCAGAATAATAAATTGTCTGCCTGTGTTATCCGGGATGACTTCAAAATCTCTGCTTAACCTGAAGACGAAATATCCGCTGAATCCTGCCGGTTGTCCCCATCCCTGGTAGATCCTGTGTACGGGATTATAACCGGCGATCTCATTCCTTTCCCTGTCATACCATATCTTACCCTGTTTTTCATCGCTGTTTACTCTGATAAATATGCAGTTCCCTTTATTGCCCGGGTAGGTGAAGCGTAAAAATCCGGAACGTTTTGTGGCAGTCATTTCAGCCAGTATCCCGGGATCATTCAGAAGGACACTGTAATAATAAGGCGACGATTTCTCATTTCTGTGGCTGTAACCGGAAACCGGAGTCCGGGTTATTGTATCCGGATCGGCAGAAACAAACGGACCAACTGTAAATGTTCCGTATTCCTGGGTGCAGCTTCCGCTCATCCAGTGGCTTCCCCTGAATCCTGTAATCTTTGTATCATCATAGTAATAAGGGGAAACACATTTTGCTTCAGTAGTACGTGTTTCAGGAGTCCACAGAGTCATCCCGAAAGGTCGCCCGACAGCGGGGAAAGTCTGACCTTTTTGTTCCGTCCCTGCACTGTGCCTGAGTGCACTTACAGTTGTCGCCGGAGCTGTCCCAATCAGCGGATCAACATATCTTACATTATTCTGAGCAGTTACCGCAGCTGAAATAAAAACAAAAGTCAAAATGTTCAGTCTTCTCATGAATATTAATATAATGTGGTAAATGTTTTAAGTTCAGTGTTTTAAGTTTAATGTTTATGGTTTGCTGTTTCGCTCTGCTCTATGTGCCCTGCGCTCCCGCTGCGCGGGATTTCGCTGACGCTCCTCAACCTGTGCCCTGCGCCCTGAGCTCTGAGCCCTGCTATTCTGCCAGGTATTCAATATCCATCCTGTAGTCCCATTTGTTAAAATAGAGATTCCCACCCCTCCATTCAACTTCACCTCTTTGAAAATCGTATGGCTCACTTCTCAAATGTTCCTTCGGTGGATATAACCTGCCTGCCACACCATCATTAACTATCATCCTGTATGAATCAATACCCGACATGAAAAATTCCTTAAGGGTTTTATCATCGCTATACTGGAGATCATACGAGATATCTGAAGGGACCCATCCTGTTCCTTCAAAATACACCTCGCACCAGTCATGAAGATTTATGTGATCAGGAGGTAATTTCCATCCGCTCTGCCATCTTACGGGAATTCCCTTGTATCTGAGCATCGACATGTACAGGAATGTCTGCATCCCGCAATCACCCCTCCGGTTTTCAAGTACATATTCAGGGATATTTTCCATTGTTGAATATTCAAGAGCACCGGTCCATGGTATATTATCCTTGAACCATAGATAGATCTTGCTTACAACCTCAGTTGGCGTATCTCCGGGAGCTGTAATACTGTCTGCAATTCTTTTTACATTTTCAGTAAAGCAGATGTGCGGCAATTCCTCGGAAGTGTATTTTTTGAAAAGAGGGGATTCTTTATTGTATTGAATCGGTTTAATTGATTTCAGGTCAACATATTGTGCTGATGACTGATAGCTGAATGACAACAAAAAGACTGTTTCAATTCCTTTCAGCGCTTTTTCTTCCATATAAACTGAACGATGCAGAACCGAATCAGGTGCGAGAATAAAATCAACATCCGAAGCTGATAGTATTTCAACATTATCCTGGCGGGGATTGTTTTCCTTCGGGAAGGGCATCCAGCACCTTATGATCTCACCTTCAGGAACTACATCAGCATCAACTGTAATTATATATGTTATTTTCATTTTAATTGTAATGGCAGAATCTGGTTTTTCAGACAGTGCCCCCATAACATTCTTTGTATGAGCCAGCCTGTCGATCATTTCCGGATCCCTGCTGTTATTGAGTATCTGCTTCTCTTTTTCCTCATAAAACATTTTAAGGAGAAGGAGATTAGATGCTGCTCTGTTGAAATATCTCTTTTCGCCGTCAATATTTTTCCTTTCCGTCCATTTCTTTGTATCCCAAACATTTAATATGCTGTCGCTGATGGGGATCTTATAACTTTCTATTCTCTTGAGGAATTCTTCTTCTGAAAGTGAAAAATCAAGCCTTATCCTCTCCGAAATGCTTATAAGTGAATCAGCCTTCAGGAAGAGACTGGTTTCATCAGGATAGAGTTGGCTCAGGGAGTCTCTCAGATGAGATACTCTTAAAAAATTGCCGTTCTGATATTCATTTCTTAACCTGTAGAATGTTTCTGAACTGTCAGGTTTTGAGCTGCATCCGTAAAAAAACACAAGCAGAATAATGAACCTTGATAATACGGGAAGTTTCATAGCTACGTCTTTTCTCCTTATGAAGTAAAAATAGTTTTTCTTTTTCTTGATATAAAAAAGCGGAGCAATTGTTTTTTAATTTTATTGTGCATAAAATTGTTACAATTAAACTGATGAGGTATGAAGAAATTAATTCTGTTTATTATCCTGATGATTAATTCATTCAGTTTATCATTTTCCCAGGGTGGTCTGAATGAAAAGATTGATAGGGGAGTGATTGCCCTGACAATCGATGGAACCCACGCATATATCGGATGGAGGCTTCTGATAACAGATCCACCAGACATTGCATTCAAAGTCTACAGGAAGCAGGTGGGTTTTGAGACGAAGAGACTTCAAGTCCCCACGACCGTAAGCCTTCGCTACCTCCTTCGCTGAAGCTTCGGAGGTCAAAGAAAG
>CAZWUB010000001.1:0-72759 GCA_964637415.1 uncultured Rikenellaceae bacterium | reverse complement strand
AAATTTAATCTCTGTGGATCTCTGTGTATCCTCAGTGTCTCTCTGTGTAAGTTTTTAACTGGACAACATTTTCAAAATAATATTATGATTAATATTTTTCGCAATTTCATTATCATCCTTATTTTGTCAGGATTATTTCCTGAAAACATTTCTGCCCAGAAAAAGTTGCCGGGCGCTGATATCATAACATCATCGGATCTTGAAAGCTATGTAAGGTTCCTGGCATCACCTCTTCTGAACGGAAGAAAAAATGGTGAGCCCGGGCTCGATATTGCCCAGGAGTATATAGTTTCAAATGTAAAGCTTCTCGGTCTGAAACCGCTTAACGGTACAAGCTGGCTTCAGCCATATCAGGTCATAAAAAAAGGGATCGATCCGGAGAGATCGGTGATCAGGATAGCTTCTGATCTCAATGATACAATTTCAGTGAGTGAAAAGATCTACCAGTTTTTCCCGGGGGAACCGGAAGATATTGCAATTGAAGGGGAAGTTGTATTTGCAGGTTATGGCCTGAACAGGGAAAAATACAGTTACAACGATTTTGAAGGTATACCCACTGAAGGGAAAATATTGCTTGTCATGACAAGGTCCCCGACATCGGAAGACGGAAGCGAATATCTTTTCGAGGGAGATGACTGGTCGAATTTCAGAAGTTATTCCGTTAAACTGCGAAGTCTTCTTTTCTCGAAGGCCAAAGCGATAATGTTTGTTACTGACCCCAAATCGGGATATACTTCCTTTGAGGAACAGGAACCGGGCATTGCTTCCGCAATCAATTCTTCTATGCACCTTAAAGGCAATGAGCCTCCGGTCTTTGCCCATCCCGGTATGATGAGAATTCTTTTTGTAAACAGAATTGTAGCCGATGAATTGCTGAAAGGCACAGGAAAAACCCTTGCTTCACTGCAAAACAGCATTGACAGCAGACTTAAACCTGAATCCTTCCTTATCCCGGGGAAACAAATACTTATTGACTTAAAAACATCGACTGCTGAGATCACACTGAATAATATTGCTGCATATATTGAAGGAAGTGATCCTGTACTGAAAAACGAATTTATTGTTTACTCCGGCCATGCTGATCATATAGGCGGCTCAGGGACGAAAATAAATTACGGGGCCGATGATAATGCTTCAGGATGCGCTGCACTACTGTCAATGGCTGAAGCTTTTCAGAACCTTGATAAAAAACCGCTGAGATCCATAATTTTCCTTTGGGTCTCGGGAGAAGAGATCGGACTGTTCGGATCAGAATATTACGTCAGCAATCCGCTTGTTCCGCTTGAAAATACTGTCGCAGATCTGAATATGGATATGATAGGCAGGGTGAAAGGTGTTGCCGACTCTACCTCCGATAATCCGATGAGCGGACCAGATGAGGTATTTGTGATAACAGGCAACCAGAGCAGGGACCTGCTAAAAATTGCAGAGGATGTGGATGAAAATTCACCTCTTGACTTTAATTACTCCCTGAGCGGAAGAAACCATCCTCTCCAGCTTTTTGCAAGAAGCGACCATTATAATTTTGTAAAGAAAGATATCCCCGTTCTCTTTTTCACAACAGGTTTACATACTGATTATCATACACCGGGGGATGTTGTTGAAAAGATCGATTTCATTAAAATGGAAAAGATCACGGAAGCAATGTTCATGATAGGATATAATGTGGCAAATATGAAATCCAGGCTGAAAGTTAACAATCCTTTCAGCAAGTGGTAGGAACACTGACTGCTATTTCATCAGGAAAAAGGTTTTAACCGGATCTTTATACTTCGGGTTTATATCGGGGATATTATTTAAATTGATATCTTCCATCGATGACAGATATTCCATAAGTGCAAGCCATTCCTTTCCCTCCTGAATGCCTTCTGTTGATTCATCCATGTCAAGCAATGCATTTTTCATATTTATAAGTGGATTCCCTTTTGAATCCTTTGGAACAACATTTATCAACCCGAAAGTCTTCTTTTTTATAATACCTATATATTCCAGCATGTATGAATTGGCTGTTACTGAAAATATTGTCTTATTCTTTCTGGAGAAATCGACCGTTTCTGAACTTCCGTCCGGTTTCATAATATCAATCCGGTTTATCTTCCTGAGAAGTCCCTTCGAGGGATCATATAAAACTTTCAGTCCCGAATAATAGCAGTAATTGGAAGGTGTCGATTTATAAATAGCCTGAAGTATCTCAAGTATACTTTTAAGCTCCCTGCCTGTAACATATATTCTTGAAAGAGGGTAACCTGGGACTGCATCATTCCCTGTTCCCATCGACATTATTCTGAAGATATCGGGTGCTGTCTGGTATCCCGGGACTATCCTGTCGCGGATCACTCCCACTGCAACCATGCTGACATCCGTACCCGTCTCCACATGTTCATTAACATAGCTGTGTATTGCATCGGCAACAAGCGGACCAAGGTTACTGTTCTCTATGTCGCCTCCTTCGATGCACTCGAGCAGGTAATCTGTTTCTGCCACAGGCTTGTCATAAGTCATGCCAAGTGGTTTGAGTATTTCATCCGAGACCTTTGCTTTCTGGTCTTCAATAAGGCTGTGGATAAGATGATCGCCCAAGGTTTTATCATCCACGGGAATAAGTGCATAATTGTTTACAGTTATCCCGCTGTTTTTATAATCAAGTGTCAGCTTACCCACATTCACGCCATATTCACCTGTCTGAACGATCGGCACACCATTAACTATTATCGGATCATTAAGGTAAGTGTGTGTATGTCCGCTTATTATAACATCTATCCCTTTTACCTTCCGGGCAAGTTCCACATCCTCTCCTGCCCAGTTACCATCCTTATCTTTTGATACACCGGAGTGAGAAAGGCAGATAATAACATCACAGTTTTCAGCACTTAATTCCTTAACTAGCTTACGGGCAGTTGCCACCTGTCCCGAAAATGTTACCGGAGGTGCATAGGCTGCATTATCATCCGCCACTTTGCCAAGAAGTGAAAAGAATCCGAATTTAAGTCCTCCCCTGCTTAAGATAAAGGTTCTCCGGATAATATTTTCTGTCACAAGCTTCTCAAGATCATCATCACCCGGATTTGCCGGGTTGAACACCGCGTTACTCAGAAGAAGGGCGGGTATCTCCCCCCGCTGCCGTGCCGAGCCTGTTATTTCCGCAAGTTTAGCAGGTCCATAGTCAAATTCATGGTTCCCGCAGGCAATAACATCATAGCCCATCTTTTTCATAAGCCTCAGCTGAAAACCTGTCTGTACCTCAACACCCTGAAACAGTGTTCCCATTAAAAAATCACCTGCATCGACAACAAGTGTTATTCCGTCATCCCCTGCATTCTCATTTTTTATTATTGAAGCTATTCTGGCAAATCCCCCGACAGTTTTATCATTATTTACAGAAAGGGGTGTATAGTCAAGCTCCGGAGCAAAACCGGTAAGATGGGAATGCAGATCGTTTGTATGCAGAATAACTATCTTCTGACCGGTCAGTACAGTCCCCTGAGCCATATAAAAAACAAGCAGTGAAAGGAGAAAAGGTTTTTTCATTGAAGTAAAATTATCTAATAAAGTTATAAAAAATTATAATACATCGGCTACAACAAAAGTGCTGCCGCCGACAAAGATCATATCACCGGCCGAAGCATTTTTAAGTGCGGCTTCACATGCAGCTTTCACTGAAGGATAGCTTTCTCCTTTAAGGTTGAAGCGAAACGCTTCCTTCTGAAGGATATTTTCATCAAGGGCGCGCGGAACAGATGCCTTTGTGAAATAATATTCAGCATCCTGCGGAAAGAGTGGAAGCACAAGGGAAAGATCCTTGTCATTGACGAATCCTATAACAAAATGGACTTTTTTAACTTTCATCCTCTCTATCTGACCGGTAACATATTCAATGCCCTCTTTGTTATGACCGGTATCGCAGATCATAAGCGGCCTTTTCCTTATAACCTGCCAGCGCCCCATCAGTCCGGTGGAAGATATCACATTACGTATCCCGTTCAGGATGGAACTATCGGTGATATCAAATGATCTCTTCAGGCAATCACAGACCTGGAACAGAGTCTGAAGATTCCTGGCCTGGTAATCACCGCCAAGAGGTGTTTTACCCGAAATTTCATTATTCTTAGCCTTATCAAGTATCCGGAACTCCCTCTCTCCTTTCTCCCCGGAATACATTCCGGGAAAACAGGTATAGTTATCGTCGGCAAAATAAATTTCAGACCCGGTTTCCTCTGCTTTTTGAATAAAAACTTCTTTGGTGCCGGGAAGAGATTCGCCGATTACAACCGGGATATTGTTCTTTATTATCCCGGCCTTTTCATAAGCAACCTTCTCAAGTGTTCCCCCGAGAAGGTCCATATGATCGTGTCCGATATTTGTTATTACAGAAATTACCGGGCTTATAATATTTGTTGAATCGAGCCTCCCTCCCATTCCGGTTTCAATTACTGCAATATCACAACCGGTTCCCGAAAAATAATCAAAAGCCATGGCGGCAGTCAGCTCAAAGAAAGAAGGCTTAAGGGATTCAATTATCTTACTGTGCTTTTTCACAAAACCGGTCACTTCACTTTTCGGTATCATCTTTCCGTCAACCCTTATTCTTTCCCTGAAATCCTTAAGATGAGGTGATGTATAGAGGCCGGTTCTGAAACCCGACTCCATAAGCACCGAAGCAAGCATATGTGAAACAGATCCCTTACCATTGGTACCCGCAATGTGAATAGTCCTGTAATTCCGGTGCGGATGCCGGAAATAATCATCAAGAGCAAGAGTATTGTCAAGATTGTTCTTATACGCCGCCTTCCCTATCCTGTGATAAGCCGGAAGCTGAGCGAAAAGAAATTCTACAGTTGCTTTATAGTTCATGATGCAAGTTTGGAGTTTGGAGTTTGGAGTTTGGAGTTGTGAGTTGTGAGTGGTGAGTTATGAGTTATGAGTTATGAGTTGTGAGTTATGAGTTGTGAGTCATGAGTTGTGAGTTATGAGTTATGAGTTGTGAGTTGTGAGTTTGAAATTAACGGTTAAAAGTTCAAAGTTCCGGGTTCAAATAACTCTAAGTACTCCAAACTCCAAACTCCAAACTCATTACTCCAAACTCTACAAAATAACTAACTTTCCCCAACTGTACCAATAATACCATAATTTCTGTATTTTTGCAATTCACCTGTAACAGGAACGTTCTTGTTATATAGTATTGATATCTAAGCTATTAATTATGCCCAGAAAACACAACAAGAAATTATTCATTATTGATACCAATGTTCTTCTGCACGATTACAAGTGCATTTATAATTTTGAAGAGAATGATGTTATAATCCCGATAGTTGTTCTTGAGGAGCTCGACAAATTCAAAAAGGGCAATGATCAGATCAATTTTCACGCAAGAGAATTTACGAGGGAGCTCGATAAATTATCGGGAGATATGCTTCTTACGGCTAATATCCCTCTGGGGGATGGTCTTGGTAATCTTCACATTGAAACCGGCAGGGATTTTTCGGAAAAAGTAAGCCAGTCTTTTCCCGAGAGAACAGCTGACCATAGGATCCTGGCTATTGCCGAATATGTCTGTAATGCCAATAAGAACAAAACCGTCGTCCTGATCACAAAGGACATCAATCTGCGCATGAAAGCCAAATCGCTGGGGATCATTGCGCAGGACTATGAGAATGACAAGGTTGCCAACATCGATGATCTGTATAAGGGAATAACAGTTCTTGAGGGGGTTGACCAGTCCCAGATCAGTAAACTTTATGAACTGCCTGAGGGAGTGGCTTCTTCAGAGTTCAATCTCGACAAAGATCTTAAAGGGCATCAGTTTTTCATAATGAAGAATAACGGATCAAGCGCCCTTGCTCATTATAATCCGGTAAGCAAGCTTCTCAACAGGGTTATAAAACAGACCACCTATGGCATTGATCCGAGGAATGCGGAGCAGACCTTTGCCCTTGAAGCTCTTGCGAATCCCGAAATTCAGCTTGTATCTCTTACCGGCAAGGCCGGCACGGGGAAGACCCTTCTGGCCCTTGCGGCTGCGCTTGCACAGCACAAGAGATATAAACAGATCTTCCTTGCCAGGCCTATTGTTCCTCTTGCCAACCGCGATCTCGGATTCCTTCCGGGTGATGTTAAGGAAAAGATGGATCCATACATGCAGCCTCTTTATGACAACCTTACTGTTATCAAGCATAAATTCAGTCATCAGAGCCCTGAATTCATCAGGATAAATGATATGATGAAAGAAGAAAAGCTTGTAATTACTCCACTGGCCTATATAAGAGGAAGAAGCCTTTCGAGCATCTTCTTCATTGTCGATGAAGCCCAGAACCTTACTCCCCATGAGATAAAGACTATCATTACACGTGCCGGAGAAGGGACCAAGATGGTCTTTACAGGCGATATAGAACAGATCGATTCTCCGTATCTCGACACGGCATCAAACGGTCTCAGCTACCTCTCGGATAAAATGAAAAACCAGGACATATTTGCACATGTTAACCTGGTGAAAGGAGAAAGAAGCTTTCTTGCCGAGCTGGCAAGTAAGCTGCTGTAATTTCAGGATAAATACATTTTCAATAATTTATAAACCTTAAAGAAATCAAACATGAAAACCACACCTGTACGCTTTACAGTTTTATTATTAGCCGTTATTACGGGATTGTCATTCAGTTCCTGCGGCCGGTCCAAAGAAAAGAAGACCGAAGCCGGCAAAGAATCCTCCACGGAAAAAATCATGCTGTATAATGGGAAAGACCTCAGTAACTGGGCTTTCTTCCTGAGAGATCCTTCTGTCGATCCTTCGCAAGTTTTCATGGCACATAATGATGTGATCCATATCACCGGAAATCCTTTCGGGTACATGAGAACGAAAGAATCATACTCCGATTACACATTGCATCTTGAATGGCGTTATCCGCTTGAACTTTCAAACAGCGGGGTTTTCATTCATGCCCAGCTTCCTGACACTATCTGGCCGAAATGCATTGAGTGCCAGCTGAAAGCAGGTAATGCAGGCGATTTTGTGGCTATGGGTGGATCGGATATGAATGAAAGGACTGACAAATCGGTAAGGGTTGTTGCGAAACTGGCAGAATCGACAGAAAAAGCACTCGGGGAATGGAATACAATGGAAGTCACCTGTATAGGTGATAATATTGATGTCTTCGTAAACGGTGTACTGATGAACAAAGCAACCGGCGTTTCGATAAAAGAGGGCTACATCTGCATGCAGAGTGAAGGGAAAGATATTGAGTTCAGGAATATTTATCTCACCCGTCTGAATAAATAAGTTTGCGGGAGAAATGCATGAACCCAACCTACAGAAAAAAGGTAGCTTTTCAAACACTCGGATGCAAGCTTAATTTTGCAGAGACATCAACAATAGCACGTTCATTCCCTGAGGATGAGTTCGAAAGGGTTCCTGCAAACCAGAAGGCCGACATCTATATAATAAATACCTGCTCTGTAACAGATGTTGCAGACAGGAAATGCCGGCAGGCAATAAAAAAATTCATTCACCGGTCACCAGGTGCATTTATTGTTGTGACAGGTTGCTATGCCCAGCTCAATCCTGAAGAGATAGCATCCATACCTGGAGTAGACCTGGTGATGGGCACCAATGAACGCTTTGATATTCAGGGCTATCTAAAAAATGCATCAAAAAAAGGAAGGGCTGAGGTTCATTCCTGTGAGCTTTCACCTGCTGACAGGTTCATGCATTCATATTCCGCCGGCGACAGAACAAGATCATTTCTGAAAGTACAGGACGGATGTGACTATAAATGCACTTACTGCACCATACCCCTGGCACGGGGTAAAAGCAGGAATCCCCCGATAAAAACACTTGTTGAAGAGGCTGAATCAATTGCCGCTTCCGGAGTAAAGGAGATAGTGCTTACAGGTGTAAATACAGGCGATTTCGGCAAATCAACAGGAGAATCATTCATATCACTTCTAAGGGAACTTATTAAAGTTGAAGGGATAGAACGTTACAGGATATCGTCAATTGAACCAAACCTGCTGACTGACGAACTGATAGAAATGAGTTCACGGGAACCACGGATAATGCCTCATTTTCACATCCCCCTCCAGAGCGGATCAGATAAGATACTCGGTCTCATGAGAAGAAGATACAACAGGGATCTCTTTGCAGAAAGAATAGAACAAATAAGAAGCAAGCTCCCTCTTGCCGGTATAGGAGCTGATGTTATTATTGGCTTCCCCGGAGAAACCGAAGAGGACTTTAATGACACTTATCTTTTTCTGAAAGATATGCCTCTCTCCTACCTTCACGTTTTCCCTTTCTCAGAGAGGCCCGGAACAATTGCAATTACCCTCCCCGGGAAAGTATCTCATCAGGAAAAAGAAAGAAGAAGCAGGCAGCTGATATCATTATCTGAGGATAAAGCCAAAGGATTCCGGCAACTTAATACCGGCCTGATAACCAGAGTCCTCTTTGAGAATGTCAGACATAACGGAATGATATCGGGATTCACTGAGAATTATATCAGGGCTGAATATCCCTGGAATGCAAAGCTTGCAGCAAAGATAAGTACAGTGAGGCTTACAGGTATCTCACAATCAGGAAATATGAACGTTGAATTAACAGAAAATAATGACAGATTATAAAAATATTGTAAGTGAAGCAGTAATTGCAGCCCGCGAAACCGGTGCATTCATTCTGAAGGAGTCTGAGGGATTTGATATCAGCCGTACCGAGGTAAAAGGTTTACACGACCTTGTGAGTTATGTTGATAAAGGCGCCGAAGAGATGCTTGTAAAAAAGCTCGGGATCATCCTCCCTGAAGCAGGCTTCCTGGCTGAAGAGGGTACATCTTCCAAAAAGGGTACAAAATACTGCTGGGTTATCGATCCGCTTGACGGCACAACAAATTTCGTTCACAGCCTTCATCCCTATGCAATAAGCATCGGACTCCTGGAAGACGACGAACCGGTTGCAGGAGTCGTTTATGAGGTTAAGGGTGACGAAATATTCACTGCATGGAAAAACGGCGGAGCCTGGCTGAATGAAAAACCAATACATGTTTCAGGCACAAAGAAACTCTCTGAAAGCCTTGTCGCCACAGGATTTCCATATAGTGATTTCGGAAGACTTGATGATTTCATGGAATGCCTCAGTTATTTCTGCAAAACCACCCATGGAATAAGGAGACTGGGATCGGCTGCAATCGACATGGCATATGTTGCCTGCGGCCGATTCGAGACATTCTACGAATACGGACTTCATCCATGGGATATTGCAGCAGCTACAATAATAGTAAGAGAAGCCGGAGGACAGGTAAGCGATTTCTCGGGAGATCATAAAAATTTGTCAGGCGATGAGGTAATCGCCGCCAATAATTTCCTTTATCCTGAATTTCTTGAAATTGTAAGTAAATTTATGCACAAATAGTTATTTAACTTAATGGCAGCGGCAGGTTATTATATATTTTACGGTATTACCTGGGTAATAACACTTTTACCCCTGAGAGTATTATATATATTTTCCGACCTTATGTTCCCCTTTGCATATTATTTCCCCGGCTACCGTAAAAAAGTCGTCGAGGAAAATCTCAGGAATTCTTTTCCTGAAAAAACCGAAAAAGAACTGAAGGAAATCTCAAAAAAATTCTACAGGCACTTCTGCGACCTGATAGTTGAGATACTTAAGCTTGTACATTTGAATAACGCACAACTCGCAAAGCGTATTCCCCTGACAAATCCGGAATTATTTGAAAGACTTTATAATGAAGGCCGTGACGTGGTGGCAATATATTCCCATTACGGGAACTGGGAATGGACAAGGATCTTTCCAGTTTATACAAAACTATGGAATGTCCCAATTTATAAACCTTTACAAAACAAATATTTCGATTCATTCATGTTTTCCCTGAGAAATAAGAACAGCTGTGATCCGACTCCCATGACAGGCATTATCAGGAAAATACTAAAGAACAAACAGGAAAGAAGACCGTCCTTATACGGATTAATATCCGACCAGACCCCAGCCCGTGCAGAGATAAGGTTCCGGACTCTTTTTTTGAACCAGGACACTCCGGTTTTCACCGGTCCTGAAAAAATTGCTCTGAAATATGATATGGCTGTAGTCTTTGTAAATATTCAGAAGTTAAGGAGGGGATACTATACAATGACTTCAGAGCTTCTTTTTGAACATACTGCAGGGCTTCCTGAGCATTTTATCACTGAAACACATGTAAAGAGGCTTGAAGAGATAATCCTTGAAAAACCGGAATACTGGCTCTGGACTCACCGTCGCTGGAAATATAAACGGGAGGAAGCAAATGACTAAAACAGCTGTAGTCATATTGAACTGGAATGGTCTGAAATTTCTCAGGATGTTCCTGTCAGATGTCATCAGGCATACAGCTGATGCCGACACTGAGATCTGTGTGGCTGATAATGGTTCCACTGACGGATCGCCGGAATGGCTAGCGGCTGAATTTAAAAATATAAGACTCATCAGGCTTGATAAGAACCACGGGTTTGCTGAGGGCTATAATCTTGCACTGGAACAAATCAACGCTCACTATTTCGTTCTTCTAAACTCGGATATAGAAGTAACTGACGGATGGTTAAAGCCTCTTGTCAGTTTCATGGACAGTAATCCCGATGTGGCTTCCTGCCAGCCAAAGATCCTTTCATATCACAAAAAAGACCATTTTGAATATGCCGGTGCAGCCGGAGGTTTTATGGATAAGTACTGTTATCCGCTTTGCCGGGGAAGAGTACTTTCTCATGTAGAAAAGGATAGCGGACAGTACAATTCGTCATCAGATATCTTCTGGTCAACAGGTGCCTGTATGATAGTACGATCAGACGCATGGAAGAGATGCGGGGGCTTTGATCCCGACTTTTTTGCCCATATGGAGGAGATTGATCTCTGCTGGCGCTTTCATAAAGCCGGATACAGGGTTTCATTTGTCCCCGGATCATCGGTATACCATGTCGGAGGCGGTGCACTTCCATATAATTCACCCTTTAAAACTTATCTTAATTTCCGGAACAGCCTATTTCTGATATATAAAAACATTCCCGACAGGGATTTTAAGAACATCCTTATCAAAAGGAAATTCCTCGACGGGATAGCAGCACTTTTCTTCCTTGTAAAGGGACAGTTCAGCAGCTCATGGGCCGTCCTGAAAGCTCATATTGATTATTATAAAAACATTGACAGGCTGAAAAAGAAAAGGACCAGTGTCAAAGGAATTGGCGACAGGCTTCCCGAAGGATTGATTTTGAACAAGTGCGTCGTTTTTGAGTTTTATATAAGGAAACGAAAAACTTTTAACAGCATTATTATACATCGCTGATCTTTATGAAGACATCACAGTTCGTCATCTTCTTCGCAGTTGTATTTACAATATATTCCCTCGGAAACCTGTATATTTTTCTAAAGGGTTACAACATCATACCCCGCAATAACAGGTTGCTTTATTCAATAATCTTTGCCGCTCTGGCAGCGACTTTCATTATTGCAAAGATACTTGAATCACGTCACTCGACTGTTTTTTCCGATATCCTGAATATCGCGGGAGGATTCTGGCTCGCCTTCCTCGTATATGGATTTATTTTCTTCCTCCTCTCAGATATATTATTCATCATCTTAAGGATTGCCGGACAGCTGGGAACGGAAAATATACCCCTTTACAGAAAATGGGCATTTCTGATTACTGCTTCCCTGTCTGTATTGCTTATTACGGGCGGATTCATCAATGCCGTAATTCCGGTTGTAAGAAAATACGACATAAAAATAAACAAACAGACAGATGATGTCGGAAGTCTCAGGATAGCAGCCGTTTCTGATATTCACCTGGGGAGTATAATCCGTAAAAGAAGTATTATTAAGCTTTCGGAAATGCTTGAAGACATGAAACCCGATGCGGTTTTCCTGTTGGGTGATATTATTGACGGGGAACTTGGTCCGGTGCTGAGAGGCGATCTGCTGCAATACTTCACGGGTCCGCATACAAAAGACGGACTATATGCAATAACCGGGAATCACGAGTATATAGGCGGCGCCGGGAAGACGATACCATACATTGAAAGTAAGGGCATCAGAGTGCTGAAGGATGAAGTTATTGTCCTTCCGGGAGGAATACAGGTTATCGGAAGGCTTGACAGGGATTCCTTCAGACATACCGGCAAAGCGAGGAAGAAGCTTGAAGAACTGATGAAGGATATTGATCATACGCGTCCGGTCATTCTTCTCGACCATCAGCCCATGGAGCTTGGAGAAGCAGAAAAGCATGGCGCCGACCTTCAGCTGTCGGGGCATACTCATAACGGCCAGCTCTGGCCTCTCAATCATATTATTGGTAAGGTTTTCGAAATCGGATACGGATACGGTAAAAAAGGCAATACCCAGATCATTGTATCATCAGGCTATGGATTATGGGGGCCTCGGGTAAGGACCAAAAGCAGGCCGGAAGTGTTACAGATCAATATTGAATTTACCGGAAATAATTAGATCCGGCCAGCCTATAGCAGGTCATATAGCTGTTCGAGAGCCATTCCCCTCGATCCTTTTATGAGGATATGATATCCCTTCACCGGTTTTATCTTCAGAAATTCCTTAAGCCTGCTTACATCTGAGAATGTCTTAAACCTGAAACCTGCCGATACTTTCCTGAAAACCGGTCCGGCCAGCATCACATTCTGAAGATTATGATCAGTAAGCACCCTGTGGATCTTTTTATGCTCTTCTTCGCTCCTGTCTCCCAGTTCAAGCATATCTCCAAGGATACACATTTTCTTCTCAGCATCTATTGCTGCAAATGATTCAATTGCCATCTTCATGCTCACGGGATTTGCATTATAAGAATCGCATATCAGAGTATTATTTTCAGTTACCATTACCTGAGAGCGGTTATCACCCGGTACATACTTTTCAATTGCATCTGCAATATCTTCAATATCAACTCCGAAAAATAATCCTATTGCTATTGCAGCCTTAACGTTATCCGAATTATAACTTCCAAAAAGGTTTGTTTTGATCTTGAATTTTTTCTGAAGGTATTTTACCGACAGTGAAAGATTCATATCAGATAATTCAGGAATGACTTTAAGTTCAGCACCTGTAGGATTGGAAAAGGGGACCGCCCTGTTCACCATACTGAAAATCTTTTCACTGATCAGTCTGTCTTTGTCGTTATAAAAAGCAATGCCATTCACTTTACGGAGGTGTTCGTACAGTTCTGTTTTTGCTTTCACCACTCCGTCGAATGATCCGAATCCTTCAAAATGTGCAGTGCCTATATTTGTTATTATTCCATAATCAGGCCTGGCAATAAGGCATAAATTACGGATCTCTCCCACATGGCTTGCTCCCATTTCGATAACCATCATTTCAGTTCCCTCGGGTGCTGACAAAATTGTAAGTGGAACCCCGATCTGGTTATTGAAATTTTTCCTGGTAAAATGTACTCTGAATTTCTTTGACAAAACGGCAGCGACAAGCTCTTTGGTTGTGGTTTTGCCGTTTGAGCCGGTAATAGCTACCACCGGGCAGTTAAGTTCCTTCCTGTGATGATTTGCCAGCTTTTGCAGCTCCATCAGAGTATCATCCACAAGTATCGTTTTTTCCGTCTCGAAAGAAGGATCATCTATAACTGCACATGATGCTCCTTTGGCAAGGGCTGCCTCAGCATATTTATTGCCGTTGAAATTATCACCCCAGAGGGCAAAGAACATCTGACCTTCGGTCACAGTTCTTGAATCTGTCGATAAACCTTTTGATTCCCGGAATAGCTGGTAAAGTTGTTCTGTCATATTCTTTTCAAAAAAAAGCCCCATTATGAATCCATAATGAGGCTAAAGATAATTTTATTTTTTGTAATCAGAATCCTGCCGGACTGCCGACTCTGATCATTGCACATCTGAATCCTATATCATCGCGGCAGCTTTCCTGATCGAGGAACCTCCTTGTGGAGGGATTCAGCCAGTAAGCTTTATCCTTCCATGATCCGCCCTTATAAACCCTTGCATTATCATTTATAAGAGTTACATAATCGCTTTGTCCCTCTGTTGCCATACCCTGGGAATACATTCTAGTCGAAGCCTCCATGCCGTCATCAATCCGCCAGTCAGTTGTTATTGAAGACTGAAGGTCTCCATCCCTGTAATTACGGTAATCGCCTTTCTGATAATTATACCTGTTTGCCACATCAATATCCTTAACAGTATCGATAAACAGCTTCCCGAGGTTATTTTTTGTTACAACATTTCCGTTTGCATCCCTTCGCAGGTCGGTATAAACATTACCTCTGAACGGATTGAATCCGTCAACATCGTCAGAAGTAAGAGGACGATACACATCCTGTACCCATTCATTTACATTCCCTGCCATGCAATAAAGGCCATAATCATTAGGCCAGTATGATTTTACATCACTTGTTATACTTGCATTATCATTGAGACTTCCTGCAACACCCATCATATCACCTCTGCCACGGACAAAGTTAGCCATCATTTCACCACGGCTTCTCTTTTCGGAATTCCTTACATTATGTCCGTCCCACGGGAAGATACGTCTTTCATATATCCTTTCCTCATAGGTATTTCCCCTGAGGGCATAAGCTGCAAATTCCCATTCAGCTTCTGTAGGAAGGCGGTAATTGGGAAGAAGTAATCCATCCTCAAACGTTGTTCTTCTTTCAGTCTGATTAGGGTTCAGACTCTCCCTGAGCTGATTAACCACTCCCTCATACTGGCCTACAAGGTAAGCTTCTGTATTGAAGTTGTTCTGGTTTTTCTGCTCCGGATCGGGATTGAGCTCACCCTCATCAATAAGAAGCTGTTCATTGACTCTGTCGCTTCTCCAGAGACAGTAGTCATTAGCCTGAAGCCAGCTGACACCTACAACCGGATAAGTATTATATGCGGGATGCCGGAAATAATACTGTACATAGGGATCGTTAAAGCCCATCGGACTTCTCCATACAAGTGTATCGGGAAGAGCCCTCCTGTAAACCTCCGGATAATCAACATATACACGTCTCAGCCAGTAAAGATATTCCCTGTAATCGACGTTCCTGACTTCGCTTTCATCCATATAAAATGATGATACAGTGACTGTACGTGGTTTATTGTTCCAGTCATACAGTACATCCTGCTGTACCTGTCCCATTGTAAAGCGGCCTCCTTCAATAAGTACAAGACCTGGCCCGGTTTTCTGCTCGGCTCCCATTACAACCTCAAACCCACCATTATCAGGATTATTATATTCCCAGCCTGTGGTGGAAGATACTCCGGCATCTTTACCGCCTTTACATGAAATGAGTATTAATCCAGTTATTAAAAAGACTGGCAAGACTTTCATTTTGCACATACTACTTTGGTTTTTCGACTTTTATCAGTTTACAAAGATAATAATTTTTCAAAAAATTATTCAAATTTCAAAGATAACTACAAATCGGGGTAATTTATTGTTTTAATGATCCTCCTTTTTTCAACATTGTTTAAACCAATCGTAATACCGGTCTGATGCAGCAGAGAGAATGGTAAAAGGTTGCTCCCCGATGCAAGATTAAAACGGTATTTATAGAAGATATCAAGGCTTCCGGTTCCTAAAGCAAATCCTGTCTGCAAATCGAAGTTCTTTTCCCTGTCACCGAGAATCATTGCACTGACAGACAAAAACCTGCTTTCAATTACCGCCCCTGCTCCGGCCGAGAAATATCCTTTCATTATTTCACAATTCCCCACCGGCCTTATCTTCATTTCCTTCTCCTTATTTATATCTATATCACCGGCACCATGAAGCAGTATCTTCCTTCCGAGCTTTCCTCCGGAGTTTTCCGGATCATCAAGGTCGGGTTCCGTAAGATGACTGACTGATATCCCCCAGAAAAACCTTCCAGATATAAAAAGGAAACCCGTAGCCAGATCAAGAACACTTTTCCCTTCCGAATTAAGTGTTTCACCCGATGGGAAGATAACACCTCCTGCCGGATCTATCTGATCAGGCAGCACTGAACCATTGAAATTATAACCTCTGTGATACAGTGATGCCGAAAGACCTGCGCTGATATACAACCCTTCCCCTGCCTGGAAATAATATGCATAAGAGAAACCACCCTGAAGATCATTTACTATTCCACCCATATAATCATTGGAAAGAAAAAATCCCACACCTCCATGCAGCGAAGGAATATATCCGTCCCACGACAATACTCCCGAAAAAAGATTATAACCGTAACCGGGATAATAATTAATGTATGAAATACGTATTTTACTATCCCCTTCTGAACCGGTAAGGCCGGGATTACTAAGCATTGTCTTCTGATAATCAGGACCAGGATCGGGATATTGCCCGCTTATGATACCGGGAATGATAAAAATCAGAAAAATGATCCCTTTTATGTGATTTATCATATTTTTGCGTGCTGCAATATCAACGTACTAAAAGCGTTATTATTTTAATTTTGCCTGGCTACCATAACAAAAAAACAAGTCAAAGAACATTAATAAATTTCTGTCTTTGTACGTAATGATGATCAGATTGTTACATAAATTATTACTTATTCTCATTTTTATACCCGGCATTCTCTGCTCCCAGACGGCCAAAGATAATTATTCTTCGTCATCGGTACTCTCATCTGGTCAATGGTTTAAATTATCAGTTCTGAAGGACGGAATATACAGGATCGACTATTCACAGCTAAAACAGGCGGGAGTTCTTAATCCGTCTAACCCCAGGATCTTTGCAAATAACTTCGGGCAGTTATCATATTATGCAAGTGATCCTGCTCCGGATGACCTCAAAGAAATTTCAATTTCACTTGTTAGCGGACAGGACGGCATATTCAACGAGGGCGATTATCTTTTGTTCTATGGTCAGGCTACGAACAGATGGAAATTCAATAATCAGACCGGTGAATATGATTTCATAAGACATAATTATTCCGATACGGCATTTTACTTCCTGACTTCCGGTTCAATTCCGGCCAAGAATATAACAGATGCAATCATTCCTTCAGGTGTAGCGGATTACAACTCATCAGAATCGGATGCCCTGTTTATTCATGAAGTTGAAAGTGAAAATATTATTAAATCAGGCCGGGAATGGTACCAGCCCGTCTCATCAATAGCTGATATACAGATAAATCCCGGTTTCAGTGACCTTGTTACCGGTGAGCCGGTCAGATACAGGATAAGAGTGCTTGCCAGGGCACCGTCAGTGTCGGATTTTTACTTCCATGAGGCTTCCACTCTCCGGAAAACAATTAAGGTACAGGATGTTAACATGTATAATTACACCGGAACATATGCCCAGATAACCGATTCATCCGGAACTATCTTACCACTTTCATCCGCACCTGTTTATAAGACAGGCTTCAAAAACCAGACAGATGCCGGTGCCAAGGGATGGCTCGATTATGTGAAGCTGCATGCACGAAAACACAGTTCATACAACGGGAGTACTGAATTTATATCGGATTACAGGAGCACCGGCCCGGGAAAAATTACCGAATTCAGGATCAAGAGCCCCGGTAAGGATCCCACGATATGGGATATAACCAATCCGGAAAATCCGGAGAACATACGATATTCGAGGAACGGAGAAGATCTCGTTTTCATGGCGCATACCGATACTCTGAGGAATTTCGTTGTTTTCAGTTCATCAAATACACTGCAACCCCTGCTGCAATCCGGTTCAGTCGGAAACCAGGATCTCCATGCATCGCTTCCTGCAGAAATGGTAATAATCACTCATCCGCTGTTCATTAAATATGCTGAACAGCTCGCGGATCTTCATCTCAGCAACAGCGGATTAGTTACCCAGATCGTCACTCCCCGGCAAATTTACAATGAATTTTCGGGAGGAATACCCGATGTGGCAGCCCTCAGAAATTTCCTCAGAATGAAATATTTTAAACAGAAGGGGACAGCTACACCCCTGAAATACCTGCTTCTGTTCGGGGATGGATCTTATGAGAACAAAACACTCCCGCCTGACAATCCCAATTTCATACCCACATATCAGTCACAGAATTCAAATATTATTGTTTCATCCTTCACATCTGACGATTTCTATGGACTGCTCGAAGACGGAGAAGGAGAAGCCGAAGGGACAGAAGACCTCGGAATAGGCCGTCTTCCTGTATCCGACACCACGCAGGCGGGAATAATTGTAAGGAAGATCAAAGGTTATATGGAACCCTCCAATACAGGTGACTGGAAAAATACAATCAGCATACTTGCCGACGACGAGGACGGGAACGCACATATGGCTGATGCCGAAGGCCTGTCTTTGCTTCTTCAGGATAGCGTCCCCGAATATAATATTGATAAAATATATCTCGATGCATTCAGACAGGAAACATCGGTCAACGGCCAGACATATCCCGATGCAACAATAGCTGTCAACAGCCGTATAAATTCGGGATGTCTGATTTTCAATTATGTTGGCCACGGCAATGAGAACGGGCTTGCACACGAAAGAGTCATAAAAACCGAGGATATTAACGGATGGAAGAACGGGAACAAACTTCCCCTTTTCATAACGGCAACATGTGAATTCAGCAGGTTCGACGATATAGATATGAATATAGTCTCAAAGACAATGACCCCCAGAACTTCGGCGGGCGAAATGGTACTTCTGAATGAGAACGGCGGAGGAATAGCACTTATGTCAACCACCCGCGTTGTATATTCTGCACCTAATTATTATCTCAACAGGAATATTTTTGATGTGACATTTGATACCGATGAATCAGGAGATCCGCTGACGTTCGGTGATATAATAAGAATAGCAAAAAACAACTCCGGAAACGGCCCGAACAAAAGAAACTTCTCACTTCTGGGCGATCCCGCTGTAAGACTTGCATATCCCTGGCACGGGAAAATAGTTACCGATTCAGTTAACCATGTTTCAGTTTCAAGTAAAACCGACAGCCTTAAAGCACTGTCAACAATAACGATCTCAGGACATATCGAAGACAGGAACGGATCATTGATGAACAATTTCGATGGTACAATATTCCCGGTTGTTTACGATAAGGCATCAACTGTGAAAACCCTGGCCAACGACGGCGGATTGTCTATGAGCTTTGAGCTGAGAAGTAATATTCTTTTCAGCGGAAAGACAAATACATCAAATGGCAGGTTCAGCTTCACATTCATTGTTCCCAGAGATATCAACTACTCATTCGGTCAGGGAAAGATAAGCTACTATGCAAGCAGCAGCGATCAGGATATGAACGGTTATTATTCTGAAATAGTTATCGGCGGATTCGCCAGCATCACCGGAACGGACAAAAAAGGACCTGAAATACGGCTCTTCATTAATGATACCCTCTTCAGGAGCGGAGGTATAACTGATTCAAATCCAAGGATACTGGCTCTTATTGCAGATGAGGGAGGAATAAACACAACCGGTGCCGGTATCGGGCACGATATGATTGCATATATTGATAACGATCCCAGGTCTTCAATTATACTTAACAATTATTTCGTGAATGATCATAACAGCTACACAAGCGGAAAAGTAGCCTATGATCTTTCTGATCTTCCTGAAGGAAATCATTCACTGACACTGAAGGCATGGGATAATTTCAATAATTCTTCCCAACAGTCAATAATGTTCATTGTTGAACCGGAAGGAGAATTTATTCTGAAGAATGTAATGAACTATCCCAATCCCGTTATAAGCGATACGAGAATAAGTGCCGGACATAACAGACCGGATGAAGAGTTTGAAATAATCCTCACAATTCTCGATATGAGCGGAAGGATAGTAAGGGTAATTAAGGAAGAAACATATAGTGCAGGTTACCAGCTTACTCCTATAACCTGGGATTGTAAAACCGAGGGAGGCAGCAGAGCCGGAAGAGGCATTTATATATACTCCATAAGTGTCAGAACCAGAGATGGCGAAGAGGCTAAGGGGACAGGCAGAATAATCATTTTATAACAATGAGATAATATCTCGCAATAAAATTAGTTTTATATTTACACTTTCTTGAATGAGACGTATCGGAATGAAAAACAGACTAATTGCAGTGATTCTAATGACGGTTGCCCTTGCAGGCACCGGTAAAATTTATGGACAGGATAGCAGTGGTGAGCTTAACGCCATCCAGACTGTTGTCCCCTTCCTCACAATAGCTCCCGACTCAAGGGCCGGTGCTATGGGTGATGCAGGTGTGGCAACATCTCCCGATGTTTACAGCATGCACTGGAACCCGGCAAAATTCGCATTTATCGATGGAAATGCCGGAGTAGGAATATCCTATTCCCCCTGGCTTAGAAACCTGGTACCTGATATAAATATTGCATACCTGTCGGGCTATTACAGGATCGACGAAGAACAGGTCCTCAGCGGCAGCCTTCTGTATTCTTCCCTTGGCGATGTTGATTTTACAGATATCTATGGCAACCTCGAAAGAACATTCACTCCGAATGAATGGTCATTTGATCTGGGTTATTCAAGATTATTCACTGATAACCTTTCGGGCGGCATAGCATTCAGAATGATATATTCCAACCTGACCGGAGGATCATATTCCGGAGGTGTGGCAACGAAACCGGGGTTTTCGGTAGCAGCCGACATTTCCCTCTATCATTCTAATGACATTACACTTTTCACGAAAGACAGCGAACTGGCTTTTGGCCTGAATTTCTCAAATATAGGATCAAAGATGAGCTATTCGGATGCTCAGACTTCCGACTTCATCCCGATGAATATGCGGCTTGGTACGGCACTAACAATAAACCTTGATTTATATAATAAGATAACTCTCACAGCCGATGTAAACAAGCTGCTGGTCCCTACACCTCCATATTATGATATCAGCACCCCCGACAGCATAATTGCCGGAAAAGATCCTAACGTTTCGGTACCGCTTGCTATATTCCAGTCGTTCTATGATGCACCTGAGGGATTTAAGGAAGAACTTCGTGAATTTACCCTTTCAGTGGGTACTGAATACTGGTACAACAACCAGTTTGCATTAAGAGCAGGATATTTCCATGAGAACGAGACCAAAGGGAACCGTAAATATTTTACAGCAGGAGCAGGATTCAGGCTGAGCGGATTCACGGTCGATTTTTCATACCTTATGCCGACTGTACAGAATCATCCTCTGGCAAGAACACTGCGTTTTTCACTTGCCTTTGATATCAATTCCGTGAAAAAAACGGGCAGCACTCCCTTATGAACCTGAGAATTGGTCAGGGTATTGATTTTCACCGGCTCGAAACAGGATTAAATTTATGGCTCGGGGGCATTCTCATTCCATCAGCTAAAGGTTGTGTTGCACATTCCGACGGCGATGTTCTGCTTCATGCAATATGCGATGCAATGCTCGGTGCAGCAGCTCTCGGAGATATCGGACACCACTTCCCCGATACAAGTCAGGAATTTAAAAATATCGACAGTAAAATTCTCCTTAAAAGAACCCTCGAAATCATAAAGGAAAAAGGATTTTCTGTTGTCAATGTCGACAGTACCGTTTGCCTCGAAAAACCAAAAATAGCTCCTTATATACCCGAAATGAGATCAACTATCTCATCCATACTGGGAATTAAGCCCGAAGATGTTTCGGTAAAAGCTACAACTACAGAGAAGATGGGCTTTGTCGGACGTGAAGAAGGAGCGGTGGCGATGGCTTCTGTATTACTGGAAAAATTTTAAGAACCATCAAAATCAGATTGTTCCATTAACTGAATGCCTGATCAATTATGCTGTCATCAGCGATATGCGGAATTGTAACCTTAAGCCCAGGAGTCCGTTCCATTTCTCTTTTAAGAGTAACCATTGCCCCTTTGTTCCTTGCCCAGCTTCTTCGTGCAATACCATTATTGACATCCCAGTGAAGCATCATTTTGAGCTTACTGGATATATCCTCTGAACCATCCAGTACCATACCGAATCCGCCGTTAATAACTTCACCCCATCCTACCCCGCCACCATTATGGATAGAAACCCATGTTGCACCCCTGAATGAATCTCCTATCACATTCTGTACCGCCATATCGGCCGTAAATCGCGAGCCGTCGTAAATATCCGATGTTTCCCTGAATGGTGAGTCGGTACCGGACACATCATGATGGTCCCTGCCAATAACAACCGGGGCAGATATCTTTCCTTTGCCTACAGCTTTGTTGAAAGCATCTGCAAGAGCCACCCGTCCGGCAGCATCCGCATAAAGTATCCGCGCCTGCGAACCAACTACCAGCCGGTTCTTTCCCGCTTCCCTTATCCAGTGAATATTATCGGCCATCTGCTGACGTATCCCGGCCGGAGAATCCTTCATAAGGCCTATAAGTATCTCAACAGCAATAGAGTCAGTGAGCTGAAGATCGCGGGGATCATTCGAACAGCACACCCACCGGAACGGACCGAATCCATAGTCGAAGCAGAGCGGTCCCATTATATCCTGGACATATGACGGATATCTGAAGCTGCCGTCAGGTTTGAGAATATCGGCACCTGCGCGGGATGCTTCAAGCAGAAAAGCATTTCCATAATCGAAGAAATATGTACCTGCGGCAGTATGCCTGTTAATAGCCCTGACCTGTCTGATCAGTGACATCTGTACCCTGTGCCTGAATTCGTCAGGATCGGAGACCATCATAATTTTCGATTCCCCGAAAGTAAGACCGGCAGGATAATATCCGCCTGACCAGGGATTATGAAGCGAAGTCTGATCTGACCCGATATCTATCTTAAGACCTTCATCAGCAAACCGTTCCCATACATCAACTATATTACCCTCATATCCGACCGATACAACTTTCCCGCTTTTCTTCAGATCCCTGACCCTTTTTACAAGTTCTTCAATATCTGTAATTACTTCATCGACCCATCCCTGTTCATGGCGTTTTGCAATAGCTTTAGGATTTATTTCAGCGATCACAGAAATTACTCCGGCTATTGATGCCGCTTTTGTCTGAGCGCCCGACATTCCCCCCAGCCCTGAAGAAACAAATAGCTTTCCATTCAGATTCTCCCCTTTCCTGGCGATCATCCTGCCTGCATTGAGAATTGTGATGGTAGTGCCGTGAACAATTCCCTGAGGCCCGATATACATATATGAACCAGCCGTCATCTGGCCATATTGCGAAACCCCCAGTGCATTGAATTTCTCCCAGTGATCGTGAGAAGAATAATTCGGGATCACCATTCCGTTTGTGACTACTACCCTCGGAGCACCGGCATGCGATGGAAATAATCCGAGGGGATGACCGGAATACATTACAAGTGTCTGGTCATCTGTCATCTCCGACAGGTATTTCATTGTCAGAAGGTATTGGGCCCAGTTCTGGAATACGGCGCCGTTCCCTCCGTATGTTATCAGCTCATGTGGATGCTGGGCAACAGCGGGATCAAGATTATTAAGTATCATCATCATTATTGCAGCAGCACCTGTCGATCTGTGGGGAATGTCACTGATGGGGCGGGCTTTTATTTCGTAACCGGGTCGGAACCTGTACATATAGATCCTTCCGTAATCTGATAATTCATCTGCAAATTCACGTGCCAGAACTGAATGGTACTTTTCAGGAAAATATCTCAGGGCGTTCCGTAAAGCAAGCTTTTTTTCTTCCTGTGTAAGAATATCCTTCCTTTTCGGGGCATGATTTACATTATTATCATATTGCCTGACCGGAGGCAATTCCCGGGGGATGCCTTCCGAAACAGATTTTATGAATATATCATCGTTCATGACAACTGATTTTTAGTGTTGTAAATTTAACGAATTCATTCTAAACAACATCTACGTATTATAATACGTTTTTTAATACGTATTATAATACGTAGATCAAAGACATAATATAAAAAAGAAAGCCGTCACAGGATTTGCTGTGGCGGCTGTATAATGTCAGGGTGATTTTTATATTTTACCCTCGTTTATAATTTCATCATCCACAAGGATGCGACCACAATATTCGCAGACAATAATTTTCTTTCTCGATTTGATATCGAGCTGTCTCTGTGGCGGGATCTGGTTAAAACAACCTCCGCAGGCATCACGCTGTACCGGGACCACAGCAAGTCCGTTCCTTGCGTTTGAACGGATACGCTTATAAGCAGTCAGCAAACGCTCCTCGATAACATCCTGCACTTCTTCGAGTTTTTTAAAAAGACCTTCCTCTTCCTTCTGGGTATCCGAGATGATCTCGTCGAGTTCAGCACGTTTGTTTTCCAGATCAGTTTTCCTTTCTGCCAGAATAGCTTCGGAATCAGCTATCACAAGTTTCTTATCCTCAATCTGGACATTGAACTCCCTTATCTTTTTATTGAAAAGTTCTATTTCGAGATTCTGAAATTCAATTTCCTTTGACAGTGAATCGAACTCACGGTTGTTTCTGACGTTTTTTTGCTGTTCTTCATATTTTTTTATCAGAGCTTCAGCTTCACTTATCTCAAGATTCTTTTTACTCACCGATTTATCAAGGGCTACAACCTCTTCCCTCAGATTGCCAAGTCTTGTTTCCAGACCGGCTATTTCATCCTCCAGATCCTGGACTTCGAGAGGCAGCTCACCTCTTAGAGTTCTGATTTTATCAATCTCTGAATCAACCAGCTGCAGGCTGTATAAAGCACGTAATCTCTCCTCCACGGAAACCTCTGTTTCATGTGTTTTTGCTTTTTCCATATTATTATAAGTAATTTATCGGATTCGTATTTATCTCTGAAAACCGGAGTGCAAATTTAGGGAATTTTTTGATAATTAGATCGTACAATATCTCTGCAGAAAATTTTTCACTCTCATAATGTCCGATATCTGCCAGAAGTATCCTGTTTCCCGCATCGAGAAATGTATGATATTTTATATCAGCTGTTACATAGGCATCTGCACCCAGGGCTATTGCATCGTCAGTAAGTGATCCGCCGGAACCTCCGCAGAGTGCCACTTTTTTTATAATACGCCCGGTGAGCACGGAATGTCTGATCCCCCTGCAACCGAAAACTGATGATAACAGATCAAGGAAATCTTTCTCTTTCAAAGGTTCTCTGAGCACGCCTGTACAGCCGGTTCCTGCTCCTATATTTTTATTTTCGAGGGGATAGAGATCATAGGCCACCTCTTCATATGGATGTGAACCAAGCAGAGCCCTGATGACCTCTGATTTAAGATGAGAATAAAGAACAGTCTCAAACCTGATCTCCCTTTCATAATGTATCTTCCCTTTCTCTCCCACAAAGGGGCTTGAGCTTTCATTTCCCCTGAAGCTGCCTGTACCGTCTGTTGTAAATCCACATTTATCATAATTACCGGTTACCCCTGCCCCGGCATCGAAAACTGCCTGCCTCACTTTATCAAGATGATCACCGGGAACAAATGTTACAAGCTTCAGAAGCCTGTTCCTGAGAGGAGAAAGAACCTTAATATCATCCAGGCTGAGCTTCCCGGCCATCCTGCGGCTTACTCCGCTCTCAATCACATCGAGATTTGTGTGAGCGGAATAGATTGCAATGTTCTGCTTTACTGCCTTGAGAATGATCCTTTCGGAAGGCGTTCTCCCTGTTAATTTTGACAGCGGTTTGAAGATTACAGGGTGATGAGAAACAATTATGTCGCAGCCGGTACATGTTGCTTCATTGATCACTTCTTCCGTCACATCGAGGGTAAGCAGGGCCGAACTGATGTCCATATCCGGCTGTCCATACTGAATACCCGAATTGTCATAGTTTTCCTGGAACGATAATGGTATCGCAGAATCCAGAAAGTCAGTAAGTTCTCTTAGCTTCATATTATTCCCCTCTGTGTAACTCTGTGAAACCTCTGTGTAACTCTGTGAAAGTTCTTATAATTCTTTTTATTACACAGAGTTCCACAGAGGATACACAGAGGTTCACAGAGATTGTTTCAGATATTATTTCTCAGATCGATCAGCAGCTCTTTTATTTTCTGAAGCGATTCGGTTATCTCATACTTATATTCAGCCTCATCCCAGCGGCCTGTCAGCTTTTTCTTTGCACCCTGAAGGGTCATACCTTCCTCTTTCAGGAGTCTGTGAATGATCTTCAGATTTTTTATATCACCCGATGTGAACATCCTGTTACCTTTCTTATTCTTCATCGGTTTAAGCACATCGAACTCATTTTCCCAGAATCTGACAGTAGATACCGGCACATTAAGCATTTCAGATACTTCGCCTATTGAAAAATAGAGCTTCTCAACACTTTGTTCCTTATATGGCATGGCTGTTATTTGTATGAAATTTCACCATTTTCAGAAATATCAATTATTGATTCGGGGAAATCCTGTTCTGTGAGTTCCCTTATCTTTTTAATTACCCGTTTTTCGGGATCTGTCTTCACTCCTCCGTAATAGATCTGATATACGGGAATGATCCTTCCGGTAAGGAATTTCCCCCGGGGATCAACATTCAGTTTAATTACCGGTGCAATCCCGTTCGGTCCCGACAGGTTAAATTTCCCGTAAGTACAGAAGTTACCCAGGCTGTATCCGATAAATCGTCCCTTATAAACTTCAATTGCTCTTGTAACATGGGGGCCATGACCGAAAACAACATCGGCTCCGGCATCAATCATCCTGTGGGAAAAATTATAAACATTTCCGCGATTTTCGCCGAAGGACAGCTCATCTGTTCGCGTCACATGCTGGTATTCAGCGCCTTCAGCGCCGCCATGAAAAGATACAATAACAATATCACAGGTATCAGCGAGGAATCTCACAAGGGATTCCGCTTCAGGGATATTGATTATACTTACAGTACCGGCATTCGGAGCGAAAGCGCAAAAGCCATAAACAAGGGATCCTCTGGAAAATATTGAATATGGTTTTTCTATCAGTCCGGCATATTCTATTCCCAGGGAGTCGAGCAGTTGCATTGTTCTTCTGCGGGCCGGCATTCCGAAATCGCCGAAATGGTTATTGGCGATGCTTAAAATATCAAATCCTGCAACAGAAAGGGCACCTGCATATTTTTCCGGCATTCTGAAAAGATAGCAGATTGTAGTATCCCTGCATCTTTTTGCAGGTTCACCCTCATTCAGAAATGATCCTTCGAGGTTTCCGAAAGTAATATCTGAGGAGGCAAGAGTATCTGCCAGATCACCCAGTAAAATAAGTGGATTATCATGGCGCGGAAGAAGCCGTTTTGAAGGGAAAGCTGTTCCGAACATAATATCTCCCACACCTGTTATTGTAATATTCTTTTCCTGGAGAAACATTGAAAAAGCAGGGTGATTAACAGGGACGTGAAGATAATCGCGGATCTGTGAAAAAGCATTTATATAAATACCGGCAAGCAACACGAAACAAACCGCGATTAAGCGCAGGTACCGCTTCAAAGAATTTAATGCCCGGTTAATCAAAGGACTGGCCGGTTTTAGAGGCTATTTCGATCATACGTTCATATTCCTCAGCGGAAAGATCGTTGAAATAATAATTAACCGGATCAACATTTACTCCGTTGAGTTTTACTTCATAATGAAGATGGGGCGCAATTGACAGACCGGTACTTCCTACAAAACCTATCACATCTCCCCTTTCTACTTTCTGACCGGAGCGGACATTGAAGCTGTCGAGATGAGCATAGATCGTTGAATAGCCGTAACCGTGATTAATAATTATATGATTCCCGAGGCCTCTTTTGGATGAATTGACTGATGCGATAACTCCGTTGCCGGTTGCATATATTTCGGTACCGGTAGGAGCTGTAAAATCCATTCCGGCGTGGAACTTAATAATTTTATAAATCGGGTGAACCCTGTTACCGAAGCCTGAGGCTGTCCGGGTAAGGTCTTTATTGCTTATCGGAAGTATTGCGGGTATTGCTCCCAGCATCTCTTCCTTATTTTTTGACAGAGCTATAAGTTCGTCGAATGATTTCGACTGCATATAAATTTGTTTCCGCAGTCTGTCGAGCTTTTTTGTTGTTTCAACAATGATATCAGAATTGCTGAATCCTTCAAGCTCTTTATATCTGTTCACTCCACCGACACCTCCTTCACGTAAAGTAACCGGTATCGGTTCAGCTTCGAAAATGGTCCTGTAAAGGTTATCATCAGTTTCCTGGAGCTGAACTATAACCTTTTCAAGATTCCCCATATCTCTCTGAATAAGTTCATACTGAAGTGATAGCTGGTCGATTTCCCTTAACAGGGCTTTCTCCTTGGGTGAATCGAAAAAAATGGCAAACACCACGTAATAAACAACAGCTACCAGGAGGGATCCGACAAAGAATGCCAGAAGCCTGAGTAACATTTCCTTAGCGCCAAGTCGAACCTTGTCGAAACTAAGGGATTCGGGATTAAATTTATATTTGGATTTCGGCATAACAATACAAAGATAATCAATAAATGAAAATACAAAACTGCATTTTTTTAACACACTTATGATTTGCTTGTCAGCCTTATGGCGATAGGGATCAGAATTTCTTGCTTGAAGTAAGCAGGCTGATCATCTCGTAATATTCCTCCGAGCTCAGGTCGTCGTTGAAAAAATGAAGCGGATTCTGGTGCCTTCCGTAGAAATCGATCTGATAATGCAGGTGGGGCCCTGATGATATGCCTGTGCTTCCTGTAAGTGCTATAAGGTCTCCGCGTTTTACCTCTGTTCCCCGGGCAACTTTTATTTCACTCAGATGGCCGTAAGTTGTCTGGTATCCGTATCCGTGATCGATAACTACATAATTTCCGAAGCCGCCATTATTCCAGCCTGATTCAATCACCTTACCGTTACCTGTAGCATATACTTCTGTTCCGTATGGCGCACTGAAATCCTGTCCATGGTGCCATTGTGATGTACCCAATACCGGATGTACCTCCCTGAACTTAAGTCCGTCACCTCTCCTTATTGTTACTGATACCGGACAGATAAGAGGAAGATAATTATACATTCTTGACCATTCCGCTTCTTTTTCAACAATTTCCTTAAATGATGTCTGCTGAACTTCAACCATATTCTTCATCTCTTCAAGCCTCGTCCTGGTCGATCTCATAAGTTCAGATGTCGGGAATCCGTTAAGATCCCTGAACCTGTCAACACCTCCGAACCCGGGATTCCTGAATGATTCAGGCACACCTTCCATTGCAAGGATGGGACGGTATCTGACTTCATCAGACATCCTGAGATCGCTGATCATCGCCATCGTGTTATCAAGTTCCTTGTTCGCAATTGAATAACTGAACTTCAGATCTGAGACCTGCTGGTTCAGAATCTTTTCTTTAGGCGAACCGAAATAATAATGGAAGATTGCGGAATATATTATTGTAATAACAACAGTAACTCCAAACCACAGCAGCGCCTTTAAAAGCTTTTCTTTCCACGGAAGCTTTACTTGCTTATACTGCAAATCATTAAGATCAAGATAGTAATTCTTTTTTATCATACTCCACACTTATGGAATTGGAATATTTTATAGCCGAAGAGTTCAAATCTAATCAAATAATTTAATTTTACAAACCAATTTACGGCTATTATTTCAAAATGTTACACGGATACATAAAAAAAAGATGAATTCACAGCAGCTGAGACAGATATTTTTTGATTTTTTCCGGTCAAAGGAGCATGAGATAGTAAGTTCGGCACCAATGGTTGTAAAAAATGATCCGACTCTTATGTTCACAAATGCCGGGATGAATCAGTTCAAGGATATTTTTCTCGGCAATACCCGGCCAAAAAATAAAAGGGTGGCCGATTCACAGAAATGTCTGAGAGTATCGGGCAAGCATAACGATCTCGAAGAGGTAGGCCATGATACATATCACCATACTATGTTTGAGATGCTTGGGAACTGGTCTTTCGGGGATTATTTCAAGAAGGAAGCTATAGAATGGGCATGGGAGTTCCTCACTGTCAGCCTGAAGATCCCTCAGGACAGGATCTATGCCACTATCTTCAGCGGCAGTCCTGAAGAAAATGTTCCCCGTGATGACGAAGCCTTCAGCTACTGGCAGAAATGTTTTCCATCAATGCCGGGAAAGATCCTTGAAGGATCAAAAAAAGATAATTTCTGGGAAATGGGTGAAACGGGGCCATGCGGACCATGCTCTGAGATCCATGTCGATCTCCGCGAAAACAGCGAACGGGAAAAAATACCCGGCAGTACTCTTGTTAATACGGGCCACCCGCTTGTAATAGAAATATGGAACCTTGTATTTATTCAATTTAACAGGAAAGCGGACGGATCGCTGGAATTGCTTCCCGACAAACATGTTGACACTGGAATGGGATTCGAAAGACTTTGCATGGTTGTCCAGGGTAAAAAATCAAATTACGATACCGACATCTTCCAGTCAATAATTAATGAGATCGCTTCGGTAACAGGAAAGAAATACGGTGAAAGAGAAGACCAGGACATTGCCATGCGTGTTATTGCCGACCACCTGAGAGCTGTATCATTTTCGATAGCCGACGGACAGCTTCCTTCAAACAATAAAGCCGGTTATGTGATCCGCAGGATATTAAGAAGGGCTGTCAGGTATGCATATAATTACCTTGGAACAGAAGATCCTTTCATTTACAGGCTTGTACCTGTACTTGCATCTGTTATGGGTGACCAGTATCCCGAACTAAGAGCTTCGGAGGAACAGATATCGAAGATCATCCATGAAGAAGAGACTGCATTTCTGAAAACTCTCGGAAAAGGACTTAAAATGATCGGGAAGATTATCCCGGACCTTAAAAAGGAGAAAAAATCTATTCTGCCCGGAAGGGTTGCCTTCGAACTTTATGACACATTCGGATTCCCAGTCGATCTCACCCAGCTGATCCTCAGAGAAAACGGAATGTCACTTGATACTGAGGGCTTTGAGAAAGAAATGAAAAACCAGAAAAACCGTTCACGTGAAGATGGCGCACATGATGCAGGCGATTGGCAAATAGTAAGAGAAGGTGATGATACAATCTTTACAGGCTATGAAAAAACTGTTGATAATATCCTTATTAGGAAATACCGGATCGTTAAATCGAAAGGAAAGGAGATCTGTCAGCTGGTCTTTGACAAAACACCCTTCTATGCCGAATCCGGAGGCCAGTCAGGAGATACGGGATATATTTCTTCGGAACATGAAAAAATCGATATAACAGATACAATAAAGGAGAACGACCTTATTATTCATATTGCAAAGAAGATCCCCACACATCCCGACGGATCGTTCACAGCACAGGTAAATACTGAGAAAAGACAGATGGCAGCAAATAATCACACTGCCACTCACCTTCTTCATTATGCACTCCGTAATGTACTGGGCACTCATGTCGAACAAAAAGGATCTCTTGTCACACCCGACAGGCTCCGTTTCGACTTCAGTCACTTCAGCCGGATGACAAGGGAAGAGATTTTAAAGGTTGAAGAAATTGCAAACCAGCTTGTAAGAAATAACCATTCCAGAAAGGTCACCGAAAATATACAATTAAAGAATGCCCTTTCAATGGGTGCTATGGCACTGTTCGGTGAAAAATACGGCGAGACTGTCAGGGTCGTCCAGTTCGGCGATTCTGTTGAACTCTGCGGAGGGACTCACGTTGATTCAACTGCCAGTATAGGACTGATCAAAATAGTATCCGAGGGAGCTATCGCTGCAGGGGTAAGAAGGATTGAAGCTGTAACCGGTCCGCGTGCCGACGAATATATTAATGAAAAAATTGCTGCTCTTGAAGAGATTGCTGTTTTGCTCAAAAGCCCGGTTAATATTAAAGAAAGTGTTGAAAAGCTTATAACCGAAAATTCAGGCCTCCGTAAAACTATCGAAAAATTCAAATCACAATCTGCAAAAGGATCCCTGCAGCAACTTCTGGCCAAAGCAATAAAGATAAACGATATCAGTTTTATTTCCGGACAGGTGGATGCAGATTCGGCGGATACTCTAAAAACAATTGCAATCGAGCTGAGGAAAAATCCCGGCGACATTATTGCAGTTCTAGGTTCCCCGATTGCAGGAAAGGCAAGCCTTGTTGTAGTTGTAAGTGACAATCTTGTAAATATCAGGAAGATCAGCGCCGCTGGTATAATAAAGGAAATAGCCCCTGAAATCGATGGTGGCGGTGGAGGCCAACCCTTCCTTGCAACGGCAGGAGGAAAAAATCCCGACGGTATCATGAAGGCGATACTTAAGGCAGAGGAGTTTGTAAGGAAGATTGTTGGCTGAAAGAAAGTTGTGAGTTATGAGCGTTGAGAGGTGAGAGGTGAACGGTAATCGGTAATCGGTAATCGGTAATCGGTTACTGAATACCGAATACCGAATACCGAATACTGAATACTGAATACTGAATACCGAATACTTAAGAATAAACGAGAGATGAGAGTGGAAGATGAGCAGAGGAGGGGTTGGGGGTGGGTAAAGGAATAAAGAGTGAGTTGTGAGTTGTGAGTTGTGAGTTGTGAGCATTAAAGTAAGAAGTAAGAAGAAAGAAGTGAAGAACAATGTTAAAATAATTTTGGGAGCTTTGATGGGATATGCCATGCTCCTGGCTGTTTCCTGTACCACGGGATCGTGCTTCGAAGAAACAAATGCTTACGTTAAAGCTTCTTTCTACCTGTACTCCGGCAAAAAAATGACTGCCCCGGACAGCCTGACACTGTACGGGATAGGGAGTGATTCTATCAGGTATAAAAAAGCACCAAATATCCAGCCGGCGCTTATCCCTCTTAATGCCTCTGAAGATAATTGCAGTTTTGTGATCAGGATCAACGGGATAAATGATACAATATCTTTCAACTATTCGACTTTTGTCCACCTGATATCGAAAGAATGCGGTTATACTTATTATCATAATTTAGATTCCGTATATTCGACACTTCATAATATTGATTCAATCTCTTTAAATCTGAGGAACATTACAACACTTGATGGGACGAACATTTCAATATTTTATTAATCTGCTGGTTTTAATTTTTATTTTCACAGGGGAAATAAGCGCCCAGGAGGAGGAAAGTGAGAAAGTGCAGGATTCTGTTGATATTCAGCTTAAGATAAGGGCGGGTATCGATATTACGGGTCCCATAATCTATTTTGCAGGTAAGAATATTTTAAATACTGAAGGATACATTTCAGCCGATATAAATGAAAAAATGGCTCTTTTCGCGGGTGCAGGATATTCCGACTATAAGTATTCACAGTATAATTATGATTTTTTAAGTAAAGGACTATTCTTTAAAGCGGGAATTGACCTGAACCTCTTAAAGCCTGAAGTTGCAACAGGCAGGTACTGGGCCGGAGTAGGTATCCGGTACGGTATCAGCAAATTCACATCCGAAACACCTCTTTTTGTTCACCAGGACTATTGGGGAACTATCAATTCATCGATAGAACCAGGAAAAAGCTGGGGGCATTTTATTGAAATATCTCCCGGTTTCAGGGCTGAGCTGTTCAATAACTTCAGTATAGGCTGGTCGATAAGCCTGAGGAAGCTTCTTTATCCGTTGAGTAAAAAGGATATCAGACCGCTTTACATTCCGGGATACGGATCGGGAGGAGAATCAGTCAGCGCCGGAATAGGCTATTTCATTTCGTGGAATATCCCGTTCAAAAAGATAAGGGTACCTATAAAACTGGAGGAACCTGAGGAACCTCTAGATGAAGATGAACTTCTTGAACAGGAAGTAAATACAAGAAGCCAGAGCCTCGGTGGCAACCGGCCTGTGAACAGAATAAGATAATCTCAGAGTGCCTGGTGATCAGCATCATTCCTGCTGAAAGCGAGCAGTCCCATAAATGTAAGGAAGCCGTTCAACAGGATCATCTCAAATCCGAATTTGTAACCATTAAACCACTCCTCGGAGAATCCGTTAAGTATCAAACAGATAACAGGCGACAGGACTGCAATGAAAGGAGTAACGCGATCGTTCACTTTCCTCCTTGTAAATAGTCCGAATGTGTATAATCCCAACAACGGACCATAAGTGTAGCCGGCAATTGTAAAAATCTTGTCAATAACAGCTTCATCATTCACCAGACTGAAAATAAGCACACTGATAAAGAAAAGCGAGGCTATTGTCAGATGAACAATATACCTCATCCTTCTTGCCTGCTTTTCTGAAAGATCTTTTCTTTTATCAATACCCAGAAAGTCGATGCTGACAGAGGTAGTAAGAGATGTGAGAGCCCCGTCTGCACTCGGGAAGGCAGCTGAGATAAGACCTATTAAAAAGACTATTCCGGCAACCGGACTCATATACTTAAGAGCAACTGTAGGGAAAAGCTCATCAGTCATTGCAACCTGTATACCTTTTCTCTGTGAATAAATTACAAGAAATGCGCCCAGCATCAGAAAGAGAAAGTTAACGAAAACAAGTATGCCGCTGAAGGTGAACATATTCTTCTGCGCTTCCTTTATGTTCCTACAGCTCAGGTTTTTCTGCATCATCTCCTGGTCGAGACCTGTCATTGTTATCGTAATAAAGATACCCGAGAAAAACTGTTTGAGAAAATACCTTTCATGATGCCAGTCGGTGATGAATATTCTCGACATATCGCTCTCCCAGATATTTGAAATAAGCTTTCCCACAGGCTCATGCAAGTCTCTGCTTATATAAAATATCGAAATTATCACTGCCAGAAGCATAAAAGTCGTCTGAAGTGTGTCGGTCCAGATAATGGTCCGTATTCCTCCCTTTAAGGTATAAATGATTATTAGGATAATAAAAACAAGCGCGTTAACCCAGAAAGGAATGTTCCAGGCATCAAAAACAAAAAGTTGAAGAACATTTATTACAAGGAACATTCTCAGCGAAGCCCCGAGAGTTCTTGAAAGAATAAAAAATCCGGCGCCGGTCTTGTATGACCAGAAGCCGAAACGTCTTTCGAGATAAGTATAAATTGAAGTCAGCTTCAGTCTGTAATATAAGGGCATAAGCACCAGTGCGATCACAAAATAGCCTACCAGGTATCCGAAGATAACAGCCATGTAGCTGAACTGTGTTTCCGAGACCCAGCCCGGGACCGACATGAAAGTCACACCGGAGAGGGAGGCCCCGATCATACCATAGGCCACCACAAACCATGGAGATACCCTGTTTCCGATAAAAAACGACTGGTTGTCGGCTTTCCGTGAAGTGATCCATGTTACACCAAAAAGTAATACCGTATAAGCCAGGAATATTCCTAATATCAGGTAGGGTGACATAGTAAAAATTTTTAATCTGCAAGGATACTAAAAAGAATGCATGTTCGAAAATTCTCAGTTGGAATTAAAAACAATTCAAGATTAAAGAAATGAATTACTTTTGTTGAAAAACCGGACTATGAGTTTCACCGAATTTCCTTCAAGATTACTGGAAGATGCTGTAAATGAATTTGCTTCACTTCCCGGGATAGGAAGAAAAACTGCTTTCAGACTTGTGATGAACCTTTTACGAAGAAACCCGGCAGAGGTGATCCGGTTCGGGGAAAGTATAATAAAGCTCCGGTCTGAAATCCATTACTGCACTGTCTGCAATAATATTTCCGATACTGAGATCTGTAATATATGCAACGATCCGAAAAGGGACAGATCACTTATTTGCGTGGTCGAAAACATCCAGGATGTTATGGCAATAGAAAATACAAGACAATACAGAGGACTCTATCATGTTCTGGGAGGAATCATCTCACCTATAGACGGTATTGGTCCGGCAGATCTGAAAATAGATTCCCTTGAGGAAAAAGTTAAAGGAGGAGGAATCAGTGAGATCATTCTTGCCCTCAGTACCACAATGGAAGGAGATACAACAAATTTCTATCTTTATAAAAGACTAAATAAATATGATCCCTTCATCACAACTCTGGCAAGAGGTGTTGCAATGGGTGATGAACTTGAATATACTGACGAAATAACACTGGGCAGGGCGCTTAATAACAGAAATCCCTACCAGCAATAAGAACCGTTTATCACCCTTAGTGCTCTTTGTGCTTACCTTCGTGCTCTTTGTGGTTACTTTATTGTTCTTTGTGTTTACCTTAGTGCTCTGTGGTTAAGTCTTAACTTTATGGAACTATCAGTAATTATTGTCAGCTATAATGTCAGGTATTTTCTCGACCTGTGCCTCTCTTCTGTCAGAAAAGCTGCTGAAGGGATAAACTGCGAGGTATTTGTTGTTGACAATAATTCCCCTGACGGGTCCTGTTCATTGGTCACGAGGGACTATCCTGAAGTTAAGCTGATTGCAAATAAGGATAATAAAGGCTTTGCTGCTGCAAACAACCAGGCTATTAAGCAGGCTTCAGGGAAATATCTGCTTCTGCTTAATCCCGATACCTTTATCGGTGAAGATACATTCAGGAAATGTATCACTTTCATGGAGAAGCATGCCGATGCCGGCGCCATGGGAGTTATGATGATCAACGGGAAAGGGAAATTTCTTCCTGAGTCGAAACGCGGACTTCCTGATCCTGAAACAGCATTTTACAGGATATCGGGATTGTCATATCTCTTCCCCCGTTCAGGCAGGTTAAACCGGTACTATCTGGGAGATCTTGATCGTACTGAAACCCATTCGGTTGACGTAATTGCCGGGGCCTTTATGTTCCTGCGAAGGGAAGCTGTCCTGAAGGCCGGTCTGCCTGATGAAAGCTTTTTCATGTACGGTGAAGATATCGATTACAGCTACAGGATAATTAAAGAAGGATTTAAAAACTACTATTATCCGGAAGTAAAGGTCCTCCATTTCAAGGGAGAAAGTACTAAAAAGGAAAACATTGATTTTGTTATCAACTTCTACAGGGCAATGCTTATTTTCGTACGGAAACATTTCAATGACGGCAATTTTAAAAAATTGTCATTTGCGATCCGTACAGCTATATTTTTCCGGGCAGGATTATCCGTGACCCACAGGTTCTTTAAAAGGATATTCACTCCTGCTGCAAAAGGCATTTCTTCAATTTTTCATCCCCGCAAGGCAGTATCCGGAAATGCACGGCCTGTTAAAACTGCAATTGTTTCAGATAATGATGGTTACATTAAGGTTACAGAATTTTTATTATCAGTCGGCATTCCGGCTAAAACTGTAAGGATAAGCGCCGGCATTAACGATCCGGTTAAAAATAATACCGGAGATATTTATAATATCAATGAGATACTGAAGAAGAACAGGATCGGCCAGGTCATCTTTACTGCCGGTAGAATGAGAGCCTCGGCAATAATTGATTCAATGATTAATATTTCAGATCAAAGAGTCACGATCAAGATAGCATCCGCTGATGAGAAATTTCTGATCGGCAGCGGATCAGTTACTAAAAATGTTTGATAATAACTCCGAACAATTTTCTGTTCAGTCTGTTATCCTGATACAAAAAAAATTATGAATTATGGCAACTGTGAATATTTTACTTCCTGCAATGGGTGAAGGTGTTATAGAAGCAACAATAAATAAATGGCTTGTTACTGAAGGAGCCTTTGTAAAGGAGGATGATCCCCTTGTTGAAGTTGCCACAGACAAGGTAGATTCAGAGATCCCTGCACCGGCCGACGGCAGGATTGTTTCGGTTATGGCTCCCGAAGGTTCTGTTGTAAAGGTCGGCGATGTTATTGCAGTAATGGAACATAACGTTGTCAGGCCGGCTGATGAACCTGCAAAGATTGAGAAAGAAGTCGAAAGGATAAGGGAAACTATCTCTGCAGAGAAAAAAGCTATAAAGGAAACCGAAACAATTTCGCACGATCTGAAGAGCAGAACACCATCAGGAAAATTCCTGTCACCGCTTGTAAGAAGCATCGCTTCAGCAGAAAATATAAGCTATGCAGATCTTGATCAGATAGAAGGAACAGGAATGGATGGCAGGATAACAAAAGATGATATATTCAGATTTTCAGAATCACGGAAAGCTGAAGTGAAACCCATAAGTGAAAAGGCAGAGCCTGCTGAAGTGAAACCAAAGACAAAACCTGCTGAAACAGCTTCAGAGGAAGGAGTTGAAATAATTGAAATGGACAGGGTACGCAAGCTGATTGCCGATCATATGGTACTTTCCAAAAAAACATCACCTCATGTAACTTCATTCATCGATGCCGATGTAACTAAACTGGTAAACTGGAGAAATTCGATAAAGGACAAGTTTCTTGCATCGGAGGGATACAAGCTTACACTCACCCCGATATTTACCGATGCTGCCGCAAGAGCACTGTCGGAATTCCCGATGATCAATATCTCAGTTGATGGCAGTAACATAATCAGGAAAAAAAATATAAACATAGGGATAGCCACAGCTCTTCCCGACGGAAATCTTATTGTTCCCGTTATAAAGAATGCGGATGAGAAGAACCTTAATGGTCTGGCAAGAAGTGTTAGTGATCTGGCTGATCGTGCAAGGAAGAATAAACTAAAACCTGATGAGATCACAGGAGGGACCTTCACAATTACAAATTTCGGGTCCTATAATAATCTTGCCGGAACACCGATAATCAACCAGCCGCAGGTTGCAATTCTGGGGACCGGTGCCGTAAGAAAAACTCCCGCCGTAATAGAAACACCTGACGGAGATGTAATCGGTATTCGCCAGATTATGATACTATCATTAAGTTATGACCACAGGGTGATAGACGGAGCCCTTGCCGGTAAATTCCTTCAAAAGATAAAGTCAATACTCGAAAACTATTCCCCCGACATTATCCTGCCATGAACAAAAACCCAAATTTCAGACTTCCGGATCATATAAGTTACTGTTGACAAGATATTAACAACGGTTGATAAAAAGGAAAGCTCCCTATTGTCCTTTTTTACTATATTGCGGCTAAAACTGATTGGCTTCAATACAATTGACAATTATAAATCTGCAAACAGGTGTACCGCCGCAATCCGGCTCATAACTACATAATTATCAGGTTTTATTATACCAATTTATATCTTAAATATGATTAAAAAGGTTATACTGATTGCATCGTTCCTGATTTTAGTGATCAGTACTGATATCTTTCCCCAGTCGAGAGCAGAAAATAAAATGAATTTCCATGATGCCGAAAGCTGGATACTCTTCGAAGATTACAGGGAAGCTCTTCCTCTTTACCAGGAACTGATAGGGACCTATCCCGAAAATTCCAACTTCAAGTACAGGATCGGTCAGTGTTTTCTGAATATGCCCGGGGAAAAGGAAAAAGCAATCAGCTTCCTCGAGGATGCAGCAAAAAATATTAATCCGGAGTACAGGGAAGGCAGATTCAGGGAAACGGGTGCTCCCTACGATGCACTTTATTACCTGGCAAACGCTTACAGGATAAACAACCAGCTCGATAAGGCCGTTTCAACATATAAGCTTTTTCTGGAAAAACTCGACCCTGAAGTATATGATACCTCTGTTGTTGCCTTTCAGATACAGTCCTGCCTTAATGCAAAAGACCTTATGTCCTCCCCTGTCTATATCAGGGAAGATAATCTGGGCAGCAATGTCAACGGCAACTCATCGGAATACAATGCTGTTGTATCTGATGACGAAACTATGATTGTTTTTTCAAAAAGCCTTCCGTTCTATGATGCTATATTGTATTCAACCAGGGTCAATGGTGTGTGGACAGAAGCACGTAACATGAATGAAATGCTCAAAATTGACCGGAACATATATCCTGCTTCCCTTTCAGGCGACGGTAAGGTGCTCTATCTTTACAACTCCGAAAACTACGACGGCAATATTTTCACAACAACTTACAGCAACGGGATATGGAGTCCGTTAACCAGGCTGAATGATAATATTAACACAAAATTCTGGGAATCTCATGCCGTGGTATCTCATGACAACAGAAAGCTCTATTTTACAAGTAACAGGAAGGGTACCCTCGGAGGACTCGATATATTTGTCTCGCGAAGAGACAGTACAGGAGACTGGGGACCTGCAGTCAACCTGGGACCGGTAATTAATACAATCTACAATGAGGAGACTCCATTCCTGAGCAGGGATGACAAGACACTGTTCTTCAGCTCAAGAGGTCATCTGAATATGGGTGGTCATGATATTTTCTATTCAAGCCTCCTTGACAACGGTGAATGGTCGGTACCGCTTAATGCCGGCTATCCCCTGAACACAACCGACGATGATGTGTTTTTTGTCCCTCTTAACCAGGGGTATGAAGGCTATTTTTCTAAATTCAGCCCTTCCGGTTTCGGCAGACAGGATATTTACAGAATTGAAATATTTTCAAATAACCACCCCAGGAAATTCATGGTGAAGGGCGTGGCAAAAGTTGCTGATCTTAATCTTAAATCTGGCGACAGGATAAGGGTCAGCTCTGTGAATACAAGAGATCCCGGTCAGACCTCTGAAGATTATGCAGATCCCGAGACCGGTGAATATGAATTACTTGTAAGCCACGGAGACCATACTGTCACTTATGATGTCAATGGTGTTGAGAGATTCAAAAGAGATATTCACCTTCCTCTTACAAGTAAGGCTGATTCATTCATTATTCCGCCAACGGTACTGCCAAAAACTGATTTTAAGGCACATCTTGATGCCGGTGATGAAAAGAATTTTATTTTATCAGGAAGGGATACGCTTACTATTCCTCTCATTGTTGAGCCAAATTCATTACTGACAGTTGAGCACTGGCAGGGCGATTCATTGCTATTTTCTGAACAGTTCAACATAGCTGATTCGACTTTTAAATATAAGGTTGAACCGGAACATGGAGACAGAAGGATTAAATTCATCTTAACTGATAAGTATAACAACACTTCGAGTGAAGAGATAACGGTCTCGCGTGGAAAAGTAAAAGCCAGACCACTGATTGTAAGGCCGGAACGTCCTGAAATTATTGCAGAGAAAAGGGCAGAAGCAATTTCAGAACTTGAAAAAGCAGCAAAGAAAGAAGCTGACCGGGAAGAAACTGCATCAGAGGATGCAAAGACTACAACAAGCCCTGCGGATGAAAAGAGCGGAAAGAACGGCAGTCTCTGGTATTTGTGGCTTATTGCAGGTGCCGGATTGTTCTTCCTTTTGATTATTCTGTTAAGAAGAAGAAACAGAGATAAGGACAAGGAGTAAATTTATTTGGTACGGCATTCAGGTACACTATGCCTTTAAAATGAGCTTTAAATTGTTATTTTTTGGCATTTTATTTAAATTTGTTACAAAAACCAATAGTTATGCGCCTTAGAATATCAATTGTATTAATTTCACTACTCCTTTCGCTTGCATTATACTCCCAGGAAGTAAGTTCACTTCAGGATACATTTATCGAAGCGGAATATTTTTTTATGAGTGAGGATTATCAGGATGCCCTCCCCTTCTATCTTGAGCTTTATGAAAAGATGCCTGACAATTCAAATGTTGCATACCGGATCGGAGCATGTTATCTGAATATAACCGGTAAAAAAAATCTTGCAATCGACTATCTCAGGGCAGCAACTGAGAAACTGTCTGCCAAACCCGAAGAGGGTACGATAAGTGAGCTTTCCGCCCCATACGATGCATTATTTGAGCTCGGCTGTGCCTATCTAGTCAATTACCAGTTCGACAAGGCAAAAGATGCCTTTACAAAGTTCGCAGGCACACTTCTTGAAGACGATCTTGAAAACCGCGCTATTGTTGAACAGCAGATAAGATCGTGCGACACTGCAAAAGAAATGATTTCAAAACCGGTAGCCTATTCCGAAGAAAACATGGGACTCATCTTTAATGACGAAAAGGCTAACTTCAATCCGGTTATCTCAGCTGATGGAAAAACTTTCGCATTCATGGTCTCCCTGAAATTTTACGATGCCGTAATGTTGTCAAGGCTGGTAAGCGGGAAATGGACCCCTCCGGTCAATATAACACCTGAACTGATGTCGGATGGTGACATGTATATCTCATGCCTTTCCACTGATGGAAAATTACTTGTGCTTTCTCGCGACGATAACTTCAACAGTGACCTTTATTACAGTACCTTCAACGGTGCCTCATGGAGCGCCTGTAAAAGGATGAACAGGAATATTAATACGAAATACTGGGAATCCCATGGTTTTATATCCGACGACGGGGAAAAGCTGATTTTCGCATCCGACAGGCCGGGAGGATACGGCGGACTTGATCTTTATATCTCGAAAAAGACAGGCGGTGACTGGGGACCGGCAGTAAACCTTGGCCCTGAAATAAACACAGCCCTGAATGAGGACCGCCCCTTCCTGATCAACAGCGGGAAAACATTGTTTTTCAGCTCACAGGGTCATGTCACTATGGGCGGATATGACCTGTTCAGATCAGAGCTTCAGTCAAATAATATCTGGAGCAAACCAATGAACCTTGGTTATCCGCTCAATAACCCTGACGATAACATTTTCTTTATGCCGTCGGCAAACGGGAAATCAGGCTATTACTCAATTTACAAGGAAGCTGAAGGCTCAGGGAACTATGACATTTACAAAATAACATTTAAATAAATTTTGCCCGGTATTCTGCAGGATCACTAGTTAATAAACACTACATTTGTTATTATGAACAATTTCAGAGTAAAATACCAGATACTAATGTTTCAGTTGTTGGCTCTGATAATTTTCCCTGCCGGCGCATCATCACAGTCGGCAAAAGAGATGAAGGAAATTTATAAGCAGGCAGAAGCTCACTATCTGTACGAGGAATACGATCTTGCCAACCAGCTTTATCTGCTCCTTGAAAATCCGGAAAATCTCAATCTGAAATATAAAATAGGAACAAGTTATCTCAACATCCCGGATGAAAAGGAAAAAGCTATTCCTTTTCTTGAAGATGCGGTGAAAAATGCAAGTTATGATTCAAGGACCAAATCGCTCAAAGAAAAGAGAGCTCCGCTTGATGCCTGGTTCTATCTTGCAAAAGCATATATGATAAATAATGAACTTGACAAAGGTCTTACAACATTCAGGAATTTTAAATCCCTTGCGCTTGAAACTGAAGGAAAGGGCGGGATAAAGAATCTGGATTTTGTCGATCAGCAGATCCAGGCATGTGAAAATGCTATCAGGCTTGCAGGAAATCCTGTTGCAATAAGCAAACGTATGCTCGGCGGAGATTTCAGCCAGGGATCCATGAATGAAAATCCTGCAGTAAGCTTTGACGGCAACACACTGGCATATACTGAACGGCGGGGCCTAGCAAACGTCATATACTTTTCGAAGAAAATAAGAGGAAGATGGCAGCCACCGGTTGAAATAACCACACAGCTGGCTGCAGGAGAAGATTGTTCAACAAGCTCCCTCAACTCCGACGGGACAGAGCTCTTCCTGTATAAGAACGACAATTTCGACGGGAACATTTACAGTTCGAAATATGTGAATGAAGCCTGGACTCCGATAGTAAAGCTTAACAAGAATATCAATACAAAGTATTATGAATCCCATGCTGCCGTTTCTGCCGATGGCAAAAAGCTTTATTTTACAAGTAACAGGGAAGGAGGCCAGGGCGGACTGGATATTTATGTTTCGGAAATTGATGCTGCCGGCGACTGGGGAATTCCCGTCAACCTGGGTACTGCAGTGAATACATCTTATAATGAAGATAATCCTTTTATAACCCTCAACGATTCCCTTCTCTATTTCTGTTCAGAAGGTCACAATTCTATAGGTGGATTTGATAATTACAGGTCGAAGCTTCAGGGTTCCGGCTGGGGAACACCTGAAAACCTGGGATCACCTTTAAATTCAACTGATGATGATAAGTTCTTTCAGCCTGTTAATAACGGAATGAATGCCTATTATTCGATGAAAACCGATTATAAGAAAAGAGATATCTTTTATATCGGTATTGGCGGACCCGATGTTAACCAGATATATGAACTTACAGGGAACCTGAGGCTTAATGACACAATCCTTACCGCTGATAAGAACTACTATATTGTTGTTCTCAGCAAGGAATCGGGAGAAACACTTTACAGAACCATTCCTGATAAATCATCTGGCTCGTATACCCTCACCGTTGCCCCGGGAGATTTCAAAATAATTTATTCGGGCGACGGATATCTGCCGGCTACAGTCGATACAACAATAGTAAGCGACAGCCCCGACCTTATAATAACACTTGATGATGTTACGCTCATGAGGGATTCCTCACTCCTTCAACGTGAATATGAAAGAATAAACCTTGCCGGAATACCCTCTGTTGCAACTGTTGACTCCAGCATCCTTATACGGAACCTTAACGTCATGAATATAACAGATGCCGCAGACGAACCGGGGGTACTCTATTATACAGTGCAGGTAATGGCCCTTTATAATCCGGTTGATATAAGCTTCTTCCGGTATATTGCCGATATGAAGGTGATGTTTAATGAGAAGGATAAATTCTACAGGTATATGACAGGCCAGTTCAGGACAAAGGATGAAGCCAGGGCATGGAGGCTGGAACTTATAAAAAGAGGGTATCCCGATGAGATATTCATTAAAAAAGTATTACAATAATGAACAATTTAACAAAAAAAATTACAGGTATTTTCCTGCTTATCAGCCTCTTCAGTCCGCTGAAATCGCAGGATACAGCCGTCAGGGATTTTAACAGATCTGTACAAACCGCCGATGTGGTTTTCTACTATGACAATGATTTTGAAAAAGCTGCATCGCTTTATGAGCCGATACATAAAGCATTCCCCGACAATGCAAATATCCAGGCCAAGCTTGGAGTCTGCTATCTTAAACTGGACGGGAAGAAAGCTGAAGCCCTGAAGCTTCTCGAATCTGCCTCAAAGAATGTTGCGGCAGACAAGAAAGAATATACCGAGACAGGTCAGAAAGCAAATATCGACACTTACAGGTATCTTGCAGAAGCCTATCATCTTAATGACAATCCGGAAAAAGCAGAATCAATATTCACAGATCTGAAGAGTAAACTGGGAACAAGTGAAGAAGATGTTGAGATGGCTGAATATTATGACCTCCAGATAAGGAACTGCAGGTATGCCATTGAAGCAAAAAAGAAACCGGTCAGAGTATTACCCGAACTCTTCACATCATGGATGACTGATTTCCCCGGAGCAATGAACCCTGTGGTATCGAAGAATGATTCTGTTTTTATTTTCACTCAGAGAGTTGATGGTAAAAACAAGATAATGTGTTCATACAAAAACGGCAAATGGGAAGAGCCGGTCGATATTACCCAGCAGCTGGGTGGCCTCGACAGGTTATATACCAACTCCGTTTCCGGCAATGGCCGCTTTCTGGTGCTTTATATAAATGATGGCGACGACGGAAACCTTTATTTCAGCGAAAGAAGCGGAGCAACCTGGAGTAAAATAAAGAACTTCGGCAAACCGGTCAATACAATATATTGGGAATCACATGGTTTTATTACACCTGATGGCAGTAAATTATATATTTCAAGCAACAGGCCTGGCACCTTCGGAAAACTTGATATCTGGGTTTCCGAAAAAACACCTGCAGGAACATGGGGTGAACCTGTCAACCTCGGAGAAGTGATCAATACTCCCTGGGATGAGGATGCTCCTTTCTTTGATACTGACAATAATGCCCTTCTTTTCAGCTCGGTAGGCCACATGAGCATGGGCAAATATGATCTCTTCCGTTCTGCCGTAAACAGATATGGGAACTTTGACCAGCCCGTGGGAATGCCGTTTGCGTTCAATACAACAGCCGAAAATATCTTCTTCCACCTGAATAATAATGCTCCAGGCTTTATTACAAGCCTTTACGATGAAAAAACGGGAGCAAGGAATATCTATGCTATTGTGGGAGTAGATCCTGCAGATGAAATAACAAGGACTGAAGGCGTTCTTAAACTCGCCGACGGGATGAATGTAATTCCGGCACAGGCACAAATGATCCTTAAGGAACTTAAAAAGGGTACCGTTCTTCAGACAATACCTGTTAACAATGACGGATCATTCAATTTTGACCTGAAACCCGGGGATTATCATCTTATTGTAAGTCATTCCGGCTACAGGACCGATACAACAAACCTGAGCCTGCCGCTTTACTTCCTGAGCCAGTATATGAAGATAAATCCGACACTTATACCTGAAAAAGCAGTTACAGGTGAATTTCTTGTGATCAGGAATATATTGTTTGCTTTCGACAGCTATAAGCTTACAGCTGATGCAAAAGAAAGCCTTGAAACTCTTAAGACGATCCTCACTAATTATCCCGACCTGAAAGTGGAGGTAGCAGGATATACAGATGCACTCGGAAGTATAATATATAACAGGAAGCTTGCCGACAAGAGAGCCCAGACAGTTATTGATTATGTTACTGCATCGGGGATACCTGCCGCCAGGTTTGTCAAGAAAGCTTTCGGAGAATCCAATTTTGCAGCAATAAACACTAACCGTAACGGTACAGATAATCCTGAAGGAAGAAAATACAACAGACGGGCTACCTTCGGTGTTATAGAACCGGGAACAGGAGTTGTTATAAGACTTGATACGGAAACACCGGAAGAACTGGTTAATCCTTCAACAAGTAAATATTCTATTGTCCTTAAAAAGTCTCCCGGCAAGCTTGGTGCAGGCTATTTCAGCAACCTTGACCTTAGCGGTAAACTGATCATAAGGACAAGTGAGGATACCGCAGGAACAACATATATTATAGGTGTATTCTATGATAAGGCAGATGCCGAAAAGTATCTGAATTATGTGAAAGAAAAAGGATTTGCCGATGCATACGTAACTGAAGCCAATTAGATAAGTTAAATCAGTATCTGTAAAGCAGTTTTATGAAATACCAGGATATACGACTGCGGGCTATTGAGCCGGAAGATCTTGAATTGCTCTACAACTGGGAGAATAACAACTCCCACTGGATCATAAGCAATACCGTTGCCCCGTTTTCAAAATATACTCTGAAAAGATACATAAGGAATTCACATAAGAGTATCTATGAGACGGGGCAGCTGAGGCTTATGATCGATCTGATCGCAGGAAACGAGACAATAGGCACAATCGATATCTTTGACTTCGATCCCTTCCATAGCAGGGCAGGGATCGGTATACTGATCGCCAGGGAGGAACAAAGAAGAAAAGGATATGCTTCTATGGCCCTGAAATGCCTTACAGATTATTGCTTCAGGACACTCCAGCTTCACCAGCTATGGTGCAACATCCTTGCCAATAACCACGAAAGTATCGAACTCTTCCTAAAGCTCGGCTTTGTACAGATAGGTGTCAAAAAGGAATGGGTGAAAACCGCAGACGGGTACCTCGATGAACATATGTTCCAATTGGTAAATCATGATTTAACGTAAAAAAGGCATGGTCTGATGTAGAAACGTCATGCATGACGTTTCTACATCAATCCCGATGCCAGTAACCCGCAGGCAGCGGATATGTCAGCACCCCTTGATTTCCTGACTGAAGCAGAAATTCCCGAAATCACAAGATTATGTTTGAAGAATTGAAGTCTTTCGTCAGATGATGATCTCCTGTCATCGCCCGGAATCGCATGAAACGGAAGCAGATTAATTCTTATCTGTGTTCCTCCTGCTATCCTTATAAGCCCTTCAAGATGAATGTCAGTATCATTGATCCCGCTGATCATGACATAAGCTATTGTCATTCTTCTCTTCTTTTTCAGCGGATAGTCTGACATCATATTTATTATTTCTTTTACCGGATAAGCATTCTCTGCAGGGACAACCTTCATCCGCTCTTCATGAAAAGGAGAATAAAGGCTCAGCGCCAGATTACAATCCGATTTTTCCAGAAATTCTTTAATTGCCGGAGTTATACCAACCGAAGAAACTGTTATATTCCCTGTACTGATCGCCATACCCCATTCTGCCGTAAGTATCCTGCATGCTTTCAATACATTTTCAAGATTGTCCATTGGTTCACCCATTCCCATAAAGACGACATGAGTGATTTTTCCGTTGTTCTGAAGGCTGATAACCTGGCTGACAATTTCTCCTGCCGACAGACTTCCATGAAAACCATATCTGCCGGTGACACAAAACGGACAACCCATCCTGCAACCCGACTGTGTCGATACACAGACTGTTTTACGCTTTTCATCAGGAAGGAAAACAGATTCAAAAAGCTTCCCGTCAGTCGATTCAAACAAATATTTAATTGTCCCGTCAGCCGATTTTTCATACCTGACAGGTAAGTTTATTCCGGGATTTGAGACCTCCGAAAGATATTTTTTAAGCCTCTGTGGTATCCTGGTGCTTTTTTCCAACGCGGCACTCCCCTTTTTATACAGGAGGCCGGCAACAATTACCGCATAACTATGAGTAAAGCCCCCCGGCCTTATCAGGTCAGCAATTTCATCGGCATCCATACCGCAGAGATATATGTTATCCATTTTTAAAATTTAATACAAATTTAATGCTGAAGTTAATTTATTCTTTGTGTACCTTAGTGTCTTTGTGCCTTCGTGGCTGAAAAAAATGCCACTAAGACACTAAGGCACTAAAGATCAATATGTTTAAAAATATATATTTAATGAAATGAATCGCATAATTATTTTCCTGATGATCCCCTTCATCCTGTCATCATGTGGTGGCAGAAAAAAGAGTGAAAATCAAAAATCAAATGATATGACAACAGACATAACAAGTCAGTATGGCTATAACCGCGACTTCCTGAAAAAGTATGTTAGAGTTATTGAGCTCAAAAAGAATAATTCCGCCATTGCCCTGATCCCAGGGTGGCAGGGCAGGGTAATGACAAGCACGGCAGAAGGCGACAAAGGATTCAGCTTCGGGTGGATCAATCACAAGCTTATTGAATCAGGGGTTATTCAGCCTCATATTAATGCATTCGGAGGCGAAGAGAGGCTCTGGCTGGGTCCCGAAGGCGGACAGTTCTCAATTTATTTTAAGAAAGGAGATGAGTTTGTTTATGATAACTGGCAGGTACCATCATTTCTTGATACTGACCCGTTTGAAATCATTAATCAGACTGACTCTTCAGCGCTCTTCGCCTGTGATGTTGAAACAGCAAATTACAGTGGTACGCCTTTGAAATTCAGGCTCGAAAGGGAGGTAATACTCCTCACCGGGGAATCAATAAGAAAACAGACCGGTATTGATCCTGAAGGAGTTAACATAGTTGCATACAAATCAGATAATACAATTACAAATAATGGAACAAATGAATGGTTAAGAGAGACCGGTCAGTTATCGGTATGGATGCTTGGAATGTTCATACCTTCACCTTCCGTTGTTGTTGTAATTCCCTTTAACCAGGGTGATGAAAAGGTAATGGGTCCTCCCGTTAACGATAATTACTTCGGGAAGATCGCTCCCGACAGGCTTAAAGTGGAAGGAGATCATATTTTCTTCAGGTGTGATGGAAAGAGCCGCGGAAAGTTAGGTCTTCCGCCGCTCAGGGCAAAAGGAATCATGGGAAGTTATGATTCAGCAAATAATATTCTCACTCTGCTTATCTGCAAACAACCGCAGGGAATTACTGATTATGTAAATTCAGCATGGCAGCTTCAGGAAGATCCGTATTCAGGTGATGCATTAAACTCCTACAACGACGGGCCTCTTGAAGATGGTTCGCAGATGGGACCATTCTATGAGCTGGAGACCTCCTCTCCTGCCGCCGCGCTGAAGCCGGGGGAGAAGCTTTCGCATGTGCAGTATACAGTTCACATTACCGGCGACAGGAATCTTCTGGATAAGGTATCAGCCAATATGTTAGGGGTATCACTCCAGGAGATAGAAAATTCATTCAGGTGATATTTAACGCCTCACCCCCTACAGAGCTGTGCAAAAAAAAATTGTATTGGGACTTAAGTTGACGGCTACCCCCTCAAAGGCGGGATTTTGTGGCATTACAATAATCCTCGGTTCTTTAATAATGGTTCGATACCGGGCTCCCGGCCCCGGAAACTGACATACATCTGCATTGCATCCATGTTACCGTTCTTTTCGAGAATATTCTTCCTGAATGAACTGGCAGTAGCCTTATCGAATATACCCTTCTCCTTAAATGCTTCAAAAGCATCGTTATCAAGAACAGCCGCCCAGGTATAGCTGTAATAACCGGCATCATACTCACTTATTATATGCATAAAGTATGTGCTCCGGTAACGTGAAACTATTTCAGGAAGCAATCCGATACTATTCAGATAGTCTTTTTCGAACTTCTGGATATCAACATCAACCGGAGCTTCAAGAGTATGATAAGCCATATCGAGAAGAGATGCGGCAAGTATCTCGACATTCGAGAAACCCTGATTGAATAATCCGCTCTTATTTATTTTCTCAACAAGTGCTTGAGGTATCACTTCACCTGTCCTGTAATGCCTGGCATAAAATTTAAGAACCTCAGGTTCGGTCACCCAGTGTTCCATTATCTGTGAAGGAAGTTCCACAAAATCCCATGCCTGGTAGATAATATTAGATCTGCTTTTATTCATCATGAAATCGAGGGCATGACCAAATTCGTGGAATATCGTACTGACTTCATCAAGAGTTAACAAAGCCGGAGTATCTCCTGCAGGACGACTGAAATTGCAGTTCAATACAACTACAGGATGAACGACTTTGCCATTTTCAAGATGATGGCTCTGGTATGTGACGCACCAAGCACCCTGTCTTTTGCTTTCACGCGCATAAAAATCCATGAACAGAACCCCGAGATGAGATCCATTCTCTTCAACAACCTCAAAAGACAATGCATCCGGATGAGGCAGGGGGATATCCGTACGTGGAATGAATTTCACCCCGAAAAGTCTGTTTGCAAGTTCAAAAACACCGTCCCGTACATTTTCAAGCCGGAAATACGGGAGTAGCTCATTGTCATCAAGATCATATTTCTCTTTTCTCAGCTTTTCGGCATAATACCACCAGTCGGATGCTTCAAGCTTAAATCTTCCTCCTTCCCTGTCAATGATCGCCTGCATTTCCTTTATCTCATTCTTTGCAACAGGAATTGCCTTATCCCACAAACTGTTAAGCAGACTGAACACGTTTTCAGGCTCTTTTGCCATACGTGGTTCAAGAACAATATGTGCATGAGTACCATATCCGAGAAGTTTTGCCCTCTCTGCCCTCAGTGCAATAATCTGTGCCAGTATCTTATTATTATCATACTCATTACCGTTATTTCCCCTGTTACAATAAGCATTGAACAATTTCCTGCGCAGATCCCTGTCGGGAGAATACTGGATAAACGGAAAAACACTTGGTCTCTGGGTTGTAAATGCATATTTTCCTTCCTCACCTGCATCCTTTGCAGTCTGGGCAGCCGATGCCACAAGCGATTGTGGCAATCCTGCAACATCTTTCTCCCCGACAAACATTTTATAATCATTATTCTCTGCCAGAACATTCTGATTGAATTTAACTGATTGAAGTGAGAGTTCCTGGTTAATCTTCTTCAGCTTTTCCTGATCTTCAGGAGAGAGATTTGCACCAGACCTTACAAATTCCTTATAAAGATTCTCAAGCAGAAAATCCTGATCGGGATCAAGTTTAAATTTATCCTTGTTTTCGTATACCGACTTAACTCTGGCAAACAGAGCAGGATTCAGTCTTATTTCATCTTTGAAACCCGCCAGTTTTGGTGTGATTTCAACCTCAATCTTTTGCAGGGAATCGTTTGTGTTTGAACTGGATAATTCAATAAATACGGCTGTTACATCCCTGAGGAGCTTACCCATATTATCATAAGCTTCAATTGTATTCTCAAATGTGGGACTCTTCCTGTTATTTACGATTTTTTCAAGTTCTGCCCGTGCGTCGTTCATTCCTTTTTCAAAGGCCGGAATAAAATGCCCGGGTTGTATTTTATCGAAAGGCGGAACATTGAAATGAGTATTGTAAGCATTGAGGAAGGGATTTGAACTTTCGGCTACCTCTTTATTCCTGCACGAAGTAAGGATTGTGGCTATCAAAGCACTCATAATTAGTAATTTAACTATTTTTTCCACGGCAATTATTTATTTTAGAAATGATTGGGAAAATATTACAGCGAAGTTAGAATTTTCTTTAAAATCTTTCCCGTTAAAAACAGGATTTTAGTAATTTAGCAAGTGCTAAAAGTTTTTGGGAATAAATATTTATTGTTATGAAAAGATCGCTGCTAATCAGAAGGTCAGCTGTCATCTTCTTTTTAGTAACCTCAGGATTTATCCTGAATGGACAGCAGGTTGTATTTTCCGAGGATTTTTCGGGATTTACCACAGGTACGCACACAACCCCGTCGACAAGTGACATTTCGGGGTCGCTCGATTCCAGGACAGGGATCCCCGGCTGGACAGGATTAAAAGTTTATTCTGCCGGAGGAGAGATTAAAATGGGTACATCATCACTCACAGGGTGGATTGAAACACCTTCAATCAATTTGTCCCAGAGTGATCTGATGCTAAAATTTGACATATCATGCTGGCCGGGAGATGCCTCGACGGTTCAGGTTTATCTGAACGGGACTGCCATGGGGAATGTCATCTCACCCACAGATAATTTTCAGAGAATGACAATTGCTGTTCCGGGAGGAACGGCTTCGGGAAAATTCAAATTTGAAGGGCTCACAAAGAGGTTTTTTCTTGACAATATAACTGTTGAGAAAGGGAATCTTTCAGATATCAGTCTTCCGGGTCAGGCATCCCGTAAGCTGATGATCTGGCCCAATCCCGCATCTGAGCTTATAAGGATTGAAAATGACGGCTTATCAGGAAGGATAGAGATAACTGATATGTCAGGAAGAGTTGTAAAGCATATTGAATCTTCAGGGAGAAATATAGAAGAGATATCGCTTGAGGGATTTTCATCAGGAATTTATATAATACGATTTACATCCGGAAGAATTATTTACACGTCGAAGTTAATAATAGATAAAGGCAGGTAAAGAGGTTATTCGGCTACTTTTTTGCCTTAATCTGTAATTATTGAAATAATTTATCCAAATTTGCGGATCGGAGAGATGGTCCCGCTGGAGCGGGATAGACGCCGCGGTGAATGCGGCTTATAATATATAGGAGAGATGGCAGAGTGGTCGAATGCGGCGGTCTCGAAAACCGTTGTCCTGCATCCGCGGGACCGGGGGTTCGAATCCCCCTCTCTCCGCATTCCGGATTACGCCCGTCAGCCGGCAGGCTGACGGGATTTTTCATTTTCAGAATTCCGAACCAGGTTTACCTGAGAGAGGAATTATGAAAATGAAAAATCCTTATGAGCACAGCGAATAAAGGCGTAATCCGGAATGCAGGGATCTCCCTCAGGGATCACGGCCGGGCTGCATCAGCTGAAACTTCAGATAAATCGGATACGACCCGGCGGTAATCCCTCTCTTAATCTACACGAACTCACCCCCTTGCCCCCTCTCTTCCCGTATTGCGGGACTTCCTCATTTCATTCGTCAGGCTCCGCAAAGAGGGGGGCATGCTTGTATCCTCTGTAACTAAAATCTCAGGTATTGCTCAAAATGCAACAATATGAACAGAAAATGTAACAAATGAGGTGGATTTTTTGTTACAGACTTAGGAAATTTGAAAAAACAATGACAGAAAATAATTTAAAAACAAATCCATGAATATTCCTCATTGTATAAAAGCATCTATCAGGCTTGATCAGGTACAGTTTGATAAGATGAAATCCTTGAAAATTCAGAATGAACCGGATGACGGGTGGTTCATATACTATGAAGACAACTGGTTATATTTCTTCGGATCACAAACGGGGTATCTGATCTTTAAGTGCAAAATCCATCATAACGGCAGTAAATTCGAAATCCGGGATTTTTATGCGGAAAGGGATATTAAAATGTATGGAAATACAGATGACCTTAAAGATATACAGGAAATGAGACGTCTAAGTCGTGTCTTAACGCTTGCTGTTCAGAACCATCTCACCGCACCGGTTCATACCTGAACCACCATCGGAGCCGGCATCATAAATGTATCCATATACTCTTTTACCATCTTTGCGGGTGTAAATGCTTCCGCGGACCCACGATCCGTTTATATTATTGACCCGGAGCTTCGCAGGTTTCCAGCCGCCATCATCATCAGTGCTGAAGATGCTACGTGAAGATTCATCGATGAAAAGCACATGTACGGTCTCCCCGTCGATGAAAGCATCAGCACCGGCCTGCTGTGAGTCGACAGCGTCGGTGATCACCTTTGAATTTGTTATCATGACCGGTTCTGAAGGAGGTCCGTTATTTACGATCCTTCGTTCCCACAGGTTTCCTGTTGAGAGCCGGTAAATAATTACAAGCTCATTCCTCTGGGGATTAAAGAGAAGCGGAAGTACTGCTCCATATTCAGCCCGTGATGTCCCGGCACCTGATGCCAGCAACTGCCTTTCAGTAAGAGACCCGTCAGGAAGAAGCCGTCGATACCAGATTGTTCCATCCGTTCCGTAATAAGCCAGATGGATAATGTCGTTTTCACCGACTACTGCCTGTGGCCCGGCCTGATTGGGCGGAAGACCGGGATCAATTGTCTTCACCTGGCTCCAGATACCTTCAGGTGATCGTATACTGTAATGTATTTTTTCAGTTCCAAGATAAAACGCGACGATACTGCCGTCTGATCGTATTGCAAACGACGCTGTCTGTGCAACGGCATTTACGGCTCCGGCTAATTCATCCCGTATTGCCCAGGTATCGGGGTGGGTTGGATGATCAGAGGTCCGGAAAGTATGATAAACAGTCGATCGGGTTACCTGGTGTATAATATGAATTGTGTTACCGGTCAGCCGGGAGTCTACCGATTCAAGATCGTTTGTCTCTGGTCGGTTTTCTCCATCCACTTCGTTCCATGTTCGCCCGTTGTCGGTCGATTTTATCATCATGAACACATTTTCCGTTTCAGCCGGTTCCATCATGAAGTAAAGATCTCCGTTGGAGGCCTGCCAGGGTCCTATCCGCCCCGGGTTTTCTATGAATGTCCCGCCAACATGTCCGGGGGGAACGGACAGGCGGAGTGCCGGATTGTTTTCATTTGACTTAAGTGTTCCTTTATCGTCGGTCATCCTGAACTCGAATATGTCACCTTCATTATTTGTAACAGCCTCATCAGCAAACCTGCGAATTACAACCGGCCATTCGAACTCGCTGTGAACATTCGTGCCACTAAGCACAGGTGTAGCTTCAGCGAAATTTATCCCCATACCTGGCTGAAAAGGTTTGGTTGAACCTTTCAACAGGTTGTTGGCAGGCATACCGTTCGGGTAAGCCGGGCAGCTGACTATGCTGACCCGCGGAGTTCTGGCTTCGCCCTGGAATGAGAACTCACGGAAATCGACTACACTGTTCGGCGGTACCTGAAATCCCGACTTTGAGTTGGGGATAACAGTTTCAAGCTCAGTTTCCATTTCGAGCATATCATCCTGAAAATTTATTTCTATTGTCCGGTTTTCTGTCTGAATTGCGATTTCGAGCCATTGACCGGAAGGGATCACTGTGTTCCTCTCTGCTACAACTTTTTCTATCCCGTCAATAATCCGGATCACACGTATAGTACCCGGTGTGGGATCAAGTTGTACCAGACAGTAGTTCCTGATGTCTTTATAGCCCACAACGAAGGCTATCCCGTTCTGATTGTCAGGAGCCAGCTGGAATTGAGATTCAATTTCTGTAGCCTCCCAGGGCGGTGTAAAGAGTCCGGCAAGTGGTTCCTGATCCGATTTGACCCGCAACACATTCTGGTTGCTATTTGTCGCAATGACAAGTCCGGAGGGATTGCCCTTAACGACATTCCATCCCTCAGGTCTCTTTCCTGCTTCAAGTTCAATAAAATCTATGCTGATATCACGTTCAGGATGAGGAAAATCATGCGTTTCGGCATAGGTCCAGGCACCTTTATTTCGCCGGTATTGAAGCCGGAACTGCAATCCGGCAGCCTGACCGGAAGATTGCTCCAGTTCAAACCGGATGCGGAAAGGCCGGTCAGCATAAACGGTAACGTTCTCATTCAGATCGCCAGCCCATCCTTCGTCACTGTTTAGTGTTGCATCAAAGCCGGAACGGACACGAAATCCGGGTTTACCGAGCCCAACGGTTTGTGCATTAGTATCTGTAAAAGCAGTAAATAACAGGGATAACAGAAATATTGAAATGATTCTTTTGCATTTAAAAACACGGATTCCCATTGATAAAACAATTAAGAAATTAAATAATTGCAAATATACTTAAACACTACCAGTTTAACACTTGATAATAATTGTAGCATTAATCTACTGCCCAGGTCCAAATTTTCTTTCATAAATATTGAAAATATTTGTTACATTATTGATTATTTTTAATATATTCTTATATTTGTAACATTAATATTACATCTTTTATGTTAGTTATAGGCAAGAATATCAAATCTTTAAGGGAAAAACAAGAATTGACACAAGAACAGGTTTCTCTGGTTACCGGTATCTCTAGGGAATCTATAAGCTACTACGAAAACGGAACCAGACCAGTTCCGGTAAAATTCCTTGAGCTGTTCGCAAATCTTTTTAATGTTGAAATCGAACAGCTTCTGGAAGAAAATCCCGAAGAGATGAGATTGTTTACCTCTTTCAGATCGATTAATTCTTCCGATGAAGACCTTATCCAGGTGGCTGCATTCAAACAAATAATAAGGAATTATCTTAAATTAAAAGCTCTGTCGGGTGAATAGAAGCGAAATAATCATCAAAAAAGCTGTTGCAGGATTCAGAGATAAAGCGGGACTAACACAATCTGAACCTATAAACACTCATAGTCTGTTGCTTAAACTAAATATTCTTACGCTTTTCAGACCATTATCAGAATTCTTTTCAGGCATGGCAATTAAAACGGGCCGTGAGAAATTTATACTGATTAACAGCAATCACTCCCTCGGGAGACAGAACTTCACAATTGGTCATGAACTATATCATCTGTTTATACAGGATAATTTTGAAACCCATATCTGCAATACCGGTGCTTTTAATAAAAAGGCCACAGCTGAATATCATGCAGATCTTTTTTCTGCAAATCTGCTAATGCCGGAGACAGGAATACTCGAAATAATCCCACCTGAAGAGGTTGGGATCAATAAAGTATCCTTTGGAACAATCCTTAAGGCAGAACAGTTATTCAGGGTTTCACATCAGGCAATGCTTTTCAGATTAAGGGATTTTGGTCTTATCAATACTGATTTCATTGAGTCCGGCATAAGTGATGTAACTTCTACTGCCAAACGCCTTGGATTCGATACATCCTTGTATCTTCCTGCCAATTATGGATTCATGATCAGCGATTACGGAATACTGGCAAATAATCTTTACGAAAAAGGTAAAATATCCGAAGCACATTTTGCAGAATTAATGGACGCTTTTTCATATGAGGAAAAGTGACTGCAAAATACTGCTTGATGCTGATGTTATAATTCACTTTTGCAAAGGTGATTCAATATTTTTGCTCCCAAAAATCTTCAAAGAAGAGAAAGTAATTCTGGATGTAGTACTTGATGAGCTTGAAAAAAGAAAAAGTCTCAGGCAATACTATGAAAATCTGATTAATTTCAGACTTTTCAAAGAAATTACCTTTGACGATGACAATGAAGTTATTAAGGAATTTGCCAGGCTTGTAAAACAATTCGGAAAAGGAGAAAGTGCATGTCTCGCCTACTGCAGGTATCATAAAGACATTATCGGGAGCAGTAATATTCATGATATTTTGGAATATTGTAAAAAATACAACATAAAATATTATACAACAATGGATTTCCTTGCAGAAGGTTACAGACAGGGATTACTCAGCAAAGAGGAATGTGATTTTTTTATTTATAAAGTAAAATCGAAAGGCAGTATCCTCCCATATAATACACTTGATGAATTTTTTATAGAAACATAAACCAGGTACTTATAATGCTATGGATCATTTTTTAAAATTATTTTGTACCTGGAAACTTTTTTATTATCCCTGTTTTCACATTCTGTCAATCACCAGGAACCTACCCTTTCGTTCCGGCAATTGACATGTTAATAAAACATAAATCATAGCTGATCTTTGTCATATCCTGCTGTAAGATAACATGAAATGAATAATATTGCGCCGGATTTGACATAAAATAATTGTGTTTAAAAATTACAAAATATAAGTAATAACAGATGATGAAATTCAGAACCACCACACTGACTATAATCCTTCTATCAATTTTTTCAGGCTTCCTTTCAGCCCAGGAAATCAGCGAATGGCGTGAAGAGAACCGAACCGGTAATTCAGCGGAGACCGGTCTGTTGAAATCATGGCCGGCAAACGGACCGCAACTGATCTGGGAGAACCTCGACCTTGCCAAAGGACATTCATCGGTAACATTCGGAAATAATAAGATCTATACAACAGGTAACAGCGGTAATGACGATATCCTGTATGCCCTTGATATGAACGGCAAGATACTCTGGCAGACTGTTTACGGAAGGGCCTGGAAAGCCTCCAATCCTGAAAGCCGGGCTACTCCCACTGTCGAAGGCAACAGGGTTTACTGTACGAGCGGCTTCGGAGACCTCGCCTGCATCGACGGGAACACAGGGAAGATCGTCTGGACATATAAAGCAAGCGAACTTCACAAAGGAACATACGGCAGCTGGGGTATAGCGGAATCACTGCTTTTAGACGGGAATAAAGTGTACTATTCTCCCGGAGGGCCCGAAACAATGACAATAGCTCTCGATAAAACAAAAGGCACTCTCCTGTGGAAATCAGCAAGCCTTAATGATAAACCCGGTTATGTCTCTCCTATACTTGTGAATTACGGAGGAAAGAAAATGATAATAAATGTTTCCCTGGGACATGCCTTCGGTGTTGATGCTTCAAACGGCGATATTCTCTGGAAGGTCGTACATGAAGCACGAGCCGGCGGAAGGGATCTGATAAAATGCGTTACTCCTTTATTCAATAATGGCAGGGTCTATGTAACAGGAGGCTATGATACCGGCGGAATGATGATTGAAATAGCAAAAGATGGAAAAAGTGCAAAGGCAGTCTGGACTGATAAGGTCCTCGATGTTCATCACGGAGGTGTTGTACTTGTTAACGGATATATTTATGGCGCCAACTGGCTGAATAACGGGAACGGTAACTGGTGCTGCATCGAATGGAACACTGGTAAAAAGATGTGGGAAGAGCACTGGCACAATAAAGGCTCAATAATATATGCCGACGGAATGCTGTATATCTATGAAGAAAAGACCGGGAATGTCGGATTACTGAAACCCGGCAGTGCGAAATTCGATCTGGTCAGTACCTTTAAGGTCACTCAGGGTTCTCCGGGACCATACTGGGCTCACCCGGTGATCAAAAACGGGATTCTCTACCTCCGGCACTCAAATGCTCTGATGGCTTACAATATCAAAGCAAAATAAGAGTTGTGTAATTGAAAGTTATTTCGAAACTTTAGGAATTATCTGAATTGAGAACCGTTTATTGTTCTCTTCGACAGGATCGCGGCACAGACCGTTAAGACCGCTGCCACAGATCATCACTTCAACATCATATTTCCTGAAATTGATTCCTTCACTTAGCCAGAGGTTATATACAGCAAGAGCTCTTGAATAGCTTCTGATATAAAAATCCGGCCTGTCGGGCGGTTTTGAATGACGATAATCATTGGCCATATTACCTTCAATGACAAGCAGATATGAAAAACCCTTATTACTGCGGCTTAAATCAGCAAGAAAGCGGTCTATTTTCTTCCCCACCGCTATCGTACGCTGAATATACTCTCTCTTGATCTTCACCTGGTTGGGATCAAATATCTCTATCCCCATAAGGTCTTTTACAATGAATTTCTTACAGTCAGGAAGGTAATAAAAGCTGCTGTCGCTGATCAGTGGCTCAAATTGTTCTTCAAGATTCAGAAGCTTCTGGAGCCTTTCGGTTTCCTGAATAAGACCCTGTTCCCTTACAGTCAGCTCACCGATCAGCTCACTGTTCTCATCATTTTTTACAAGCAGGTATCCGATAGCCACCACAAAAAGAACAAGCATTATGAAGAACATGCTTGTCATTAAATCAGAATAACCAATCCAGAAAATATTATTCTTCTTCATGATTATTTCCGCTTTCTTATCCTGAAGTAAGGCTTTACCTGTTTCTGGACTCTGGTCCAGATCCTTATTATCCGGTTCTTTACATCGGGTTCCGGCTTAACCGAAGACTGTTCCGGTCTGGTCCTTCTTTTACTCAAATGATCTTCAATCGAATCGAGCTTGTGCAGAATACTGTTGTTTGAAAGAGAACTATTAAGATTATTAACAGCCATTATCAGGGTATTTATGCCTTCATTGCCTGATGAAATGGCCTCCTGTATACCCTGAAGACGTTCAAGCTGATCAAGGTGGTTAAACCTTGGAAAGGCATCATCCACACTTTTATTCAACAAGGCAATCCTTTTATCCACTTCTTCGTGTAAAGTTCCGATTGCCTCTCTGGCATGTCCGTCAGCATCTGCAGCAGCATTATTCAGAACCTTCTGCCTGTTACTTATTTCCTTTTCAAGCTTATCAATCGCATCAGCGAAACTAAGGTCGGCCATATCCACAGCCTTCAGGGAATTCAGTCCTGCCTGTTCAATCTTTTCAAAATGGGATGTAAGGAACTGTAATAAACGGGCATTATCTTTAAGCGAGAGGTCTATCTGATTAACTATCTGATCTATATTCCTGGTCCGGCCTGCAAATTCCTTAAGGTTGTCTGAGATCTGACTCATCAGTGAAATATATTCAGAGAATTTCCCGAATGAAGCCATATTCTCCTCAAGCCTCCTGAACAGGTCAAGGTTTGCTTCTGAGATTTTCAGGATATCCAGATCTCCCACCTGTCTGATCACATCCTGTTGCAACAGGATATTATGGCCCGTCTGATCTGAGGCTTTGAGGATATTGTCAGAAATACCGCCGGCAAGCCTTGCAAACCTGTCGAGACTTGCTTTTAGTCCCGACACTCCTGTATCTTCAGCTTTTATAAGTTCGGGAAGCAACCAGGCCTGCAGATAGGATATCTGTTTATTCTTATCTTCAAGCAACGACTTTCTTGCCTTCTTATAAAGAAATGAAGTCAGGATTGTGGTACATAAGAGACCTGTTAAGCTTCCCAGCATTGCCAGCTTGACACCATTTATCAGGGCATCTATGCCTTGTGAAAACTGTCCTCCGCCCAGGGCAGGCATTGCAAACAACCCGCAGATAATACCGATCATTGTGGAAGCAAGACCTAAATATAAGGGAGTGGGCAATGAATTGGAAATTTCTTCATCTTTAAGGTCCGCTTCACGGTCGATGAAATCTTTTATTATGCTGAAATTGACCGCAGCTCCGTAATTATTAAGAAGATAGGTATTTATATAATCTCTTATCCTCAGAATTGTTTCTGAGCCATAGGCTTCAGTTATTGCTATTTTGACAGAATCATCATCGTTCTGACTGCTTTGCTCTTTTACGCTTTCCTCATCGCTGATAAATACAATATCATCTACTGCAGTATCTTTCCTGTTAAGGTATTTCTTTTTAATATATCCGCTTCTGACCTTTAAAGGATATGTGAATATTTCCTTCAACTGTTTTATTTTCAGATAGATTTTCCCTGAAAGTAAGAGCTGCCAGATTATGACGCTGATAATAAGGATAATTTCAGCCACAAACCACGGATTAACAGACTGAACAGCTGTCTGAGAAGTGTTTAATGTGTCAGTGACTATCTGAAGAAGGACCATTATCAAACAAGTTTTACTTTTACTTTTCCATTTTCTTCAATCTGCCAGGTATCATTTCTCCTGATCACACTTCCGGATTCAGTCATTACTATTCTTTTCGCGAATGTCCTGCCTGAAATATTCTGTATCTCACAAACAGGATTTAAATAATAATCAATATTTTCCAGGGCCCGTAAATCATAATCGCCCGATAAATACTGAAGGACGCCTTTCTGCTCACTCCTGTCAGGGATAATTTTATAAAAACAGTCAACACCTTTTGTATGCTGTGCATTAATTATCCTGAAACTACCATCGCTTTCCGGAATAGTAAAAAAGATATCCGCCGGATTTTCAGCTTTTACTGCCGGTTCATGAGACCTGACATAAGATCCTTCACTGGCCGAAGCCTGATTCTCCTTGTTCATCTTCAGGTTGATCAGTCTTTTCCTTAATTGTTCAATATCATCGAATAATTCCTCATTCTGCACCATTAATTCGGCTATTGTATTATTCTTGGCAATAAGCTGGTCCTGTTTAAGATTTTTCCTTTTCTTTAAAATCTCCACTATACCTATATATTTAAATACTTCTCTGTGAAAAGGGTTATTCCTTGTATCTTTCTCCAGATCCTTCAGGTATTTCTTCTTTTCAGTATCAAGTATACTATAAATGCTATACCGGGAATACAGAAAAACTGCAAGGCAACCCACAAGAAGACCCATCAGGAAACCCGATAAGCCCCAGATCCATGTCAGAAGGATCAGGGCATTAAAGCCAAAAAACACTGGTATTCTCATTTATCAGGAGTATTTGCCAGTTCAAAAGCAAGCTTATTCAGAATACCTATCAGGGGATAAAAGAATAAAGCTTCCTCGATATGTTTTGATTCTGATTTATAAAATGCCTGCAGACCCTGTTCAAGGAAATCAGTTATGTTTAATGACCGCATCTCCTTAAATTTCAGCCAGGCCGAATTGTCGATCCCGAAATTTGCTTCAAGATTGACTGACATGAAGTATTCATCCATCAGATTGAAGAAATGATTCACTGAACCTTCTATGAGAGATTTATTCCCATCGCGATCCAGATCCCTGTAATAAGGCGTTATAGCTATATCAGAATTCTTATCCAGTGCTTTGCTCCATACTGAATTATCATTTCCTCCGATCCAGAACACAATGGGACAGTTGACCAGATCTTCGTTCATATCAGCTTTCAGGGCCCCTCTGCATGTAATTTCCTTTGGATTTTCCGACAAGGCTATCCTTATCTGTGATTTATCAATACCATTTATCCTCTTAAAGAAATACCTGAAAAGATCGGTTATATTTGGATTCCCGGGCTTGGTATCAATTATCCTGATAGTTTTTGAAGCTGTTCCGCTGAAAAGTATATTCTGAGGTACTTCCTTCATCCCCTGTTTCATTAGAAGATTTGCGGAATAATAAATTATTGCACCATAAAACAAGAGTATAGGAAGCTTCAGCTTCCTGTCCTGCTTAAGGTAATCGGTATAACTGAATATAAGATCTTTCTCATTCTCGAGTGAAAATAAGAAACTGCTGAAATCAGCCGAGTCCTTTCTTTTATTGAGAATATCAGTAAGTATTTCCCACCTCTGTGTACTCTGATTTATTGCATTTTCTATTCTGTTCCTGTATACTTTAACGAAACCATTATTATCCGAAGAATTGGCAAAGGCCCCGTACGGAAAGCCGTCACCGAAAATGGCATTTCCGGCAAATTTGACAGAAGAAATGAACTCCGGCGAATTGCTGGCATTTTTAAACACTGCAATATCTGAGGAGCCGCCTCCTATATCTATTGAAAGACTTAATCCGGGATATTCCGTCCGGTAAAAAAGATATGGGGCTGTACTTTCAGGCACTGCCCTTACATTATTTGTCCCGTCTGCCCTGAAAATTTTCTTATAGGCTTTTTGCCAAACCTCAAAGAATATACCCTGTTCGAATGCATCCATGCTGACCGGATAAAACCAGGTTATTCTTGTTTTCCGTGGATCGCCGTTAAGAAGCAATGTCTTATACAGGACCATGTATATTAAGCCCTCTATAAAACTTTCCACCAGTATCTTATCCTCAGGCATTGAATAATTGCTCCATTTAAGCTTCGTCTGCAACTGAAGATATGTCGGGTTCAGTATTTTTTCAAAAAGGAAGAAATTATTTGTATGGGAAAAGACATCGACAGGTTCTATGAAGCTGATGTCCTGATTATATGTCAGGGCAGTCCTGAAAGGGAATTTATACTTCGAAAATGGACTGAACTCATAGGGGAACAGCTCCCGTTCATAGTTATTATCATCGGCTATTTCTTTTGTTTCACCCCTCGTTCTGTCTATAAGGGATTGCCACATTGGTTTGTCAGATGAAACGTCGAGTGTGTTTTCGGCATTTACACCATATTTATACTCTATATGGGTGTTTGTGGTACCAAAATCAATTGCAAATGAAACCTGCTGGTTAGGCTGACTCCTGTACATCATGGGAACAATAAATCCGTTTACCGGATCGCTTCCTATCCTTATCGCATCAAAAGATTTTGTTTTATAACAGATACTTTTAATTGTTTTGCCATCCCCCTGTTTCCTGATTACCGGATTACCTGTAATGATGCGCTTCCCCGATTCATAACACTCAACAGACAATTCCCTTTCCCTGCTGAATCTCTTATCCTGTATCCCTATTGTATAATCCAGATCAGCAGCCGGGGCATGAATAAACGGCAATATTGACAGATGCATTTCCATTGGAATAATATCTTCGCGGTGCCAGGATTTTTTGAGAACCACATCTCCTCCTTTCACAGGGATAACAAGCTTAGCCTCCACTCCTCCCCCGGCCAGAGTTGTAAGCTGCAGGTACTGCGATACATCTTCCGACCTGAAATACTCAAAGAATAAGGGTGTAAGAGGAAGAAAATGTCTCGTCGACCCGCAGGTGGAAAATTTCTTGCCGTCGATAGTATAGGGTAATTCAATTATTTTGTCTTCAAAGAAATTACCGGCAGTCAGCCAGGGATAATTATCACCCTGGACAGGCAGTTTCGATGCACCGTAAAATTTCTCATTCCTGTAAGGGACCTTATTATTCGGATCCCACAGAACATTTCCGGACGTGTATGCCCAATTATGTGTAAATCTGTCATTTGGCAGGACCAGCGGCACAAATCCCTTGACAGGCAATCCGGGTTTAAGAATAAAATCGCTTTCCTTTTGAATTTCTGCAGGATTACCAAGCCTGACACCAAGTTTTATACCAAGCACTTCACATGTATTCATCTCATTATCAAGCACCGGACAGGGAGAATAACTATCAAGTTCAGATGGATCAAGGGAGGCTATCTTTGACTGCAATTCAGTATCCAGACAATTAAATACCTCAGCCATATATGAATAGACTTCCGGGAAGAGATCGGGAAAATGTGGCTGCCTGGATAAAAGGAATAAGTATTCGATAAATGACTTATCATCGCGTTCCGACAGACCGGTGTACACATTATCGAACAGGACATCATGTCCGCATGTTATATTAAGGCCTGATGCTGCTTCTTTTGCATCGGGTGCGGAAAAGAACAATGTCGCCGGAGAGGTCCCTCCTATGATCTGATTTGAATTATTCAGGATAAAATAAAGTCTTTTAACCTTATCGAAATTATATACGCCCGCATCCTGGGACCAATAGACCTGAAGTGTTTCAGAAAGCTTGGAATGCTTTGAGTTTGAGTCAGCGGCAAGTGATAAGAACCGGTCAGCCGGTTTCCATGAAATGATCCTGTATTTATCTTTATACTTCGGGTAAAGGAAAAACAGCTGAGCCACATCAAGTGCATCCGATACCAGCTTATGCTGGGCAGTCGTCCCTTTTATACCATTATCTGCCACCCAACGAAACGCTGATTTTACCAGATCGATCCTTGCAAACGGACTGGGGATAGAGGTAGCAACATCCTTCCCTTCTGTTTTGACAGTCCGGAGCTGATTTTTTGAAATGGGATTACTGATGAACCAACCGGTTCCATCCTGTCCCTCATGTATTCTGAATACTTTAGACATAGTTCAGCGAATTACAAGGTTTCGTTTCAATAATACCTTTTCTGTTGATCTTCCAAACATCTTGATGAGCATTGTATGCTTCTTTTCCCTGTTCCGGATTGAGATATTGTCAGTGAGCAAACAGTTCTGAATATCGAGAGCTTTAAAGCTTTTATTTCCTTTTGGAGTTTGTCCCTTTACAAGTTCAAGCGCATCATCGGAAGAAATCTCCTCAAAAGGACTGAAAACCGGCTTGTTTTCCTTCATTTCCCTGATCCATTCTGTAAAGTGATTATTAAAAGGCAGGATCTGTGTATTATATTCAGCGCTGTTGAAATAATTACTGTTCAGAAGCGATTGTTTATTACCCCTCACCAGCCTGATATTACTTTTTGTCCAGCGCGACACATTGAGCGATTTTGATAATCCTTTATCGAGATACTCTGTATAAAGCCTGAACTTTGTCAGAGGCGGCGAAAGCAGTTTGGCATTACCTATGTTAAGATCTGTAAATGTAATATTCTGAGTATCATGTTCAATACCGAACTCCTTCACCTGAGTTCCCGATTTATGAGAATCAACATCCTTACAGAAATCAAGGATCGCCAGGGCACCGGCAAGTTCAAGGAAATGAGCCTTATTCCTCTGCTCCTGCCCTCCTACAGCATATTCCTCCTGGTTTGTATTTCCCCTGTTCCCGATGAAATATAATGTATTGATCTGGTTGAGTGAAATTATTGTCCGGTTATAATATTCTATTGCAATTTTGGCCTTCTCCTCAAAAGATTCTGCATTCACTTCATCATTTCTGTTCAGCGAGAAATATGGAAGAAATGTAATTCCGCCTACAGGAGCCACGCTGATCTTTGCATACCTTGGCATGCTTTTATTTCCCCTGAGGTTTTTAAGCAATAAAGGAAAACCTGCTGCCCCTGTTCCGCCAAATATTGAATTAATTATGAAGATGGCATCATCATCCCCGAAAGTCTGACCAAATTTCTTAAAGTCATCCGAATTTGTGAACTGATTCAGAATTATCGACCCCATATTAGGATTGCCTTTAAACCCCACATCAAGATTGGATTTCAGATTCTGTGAAGAAAAGAGTGATTTTATAAAGTTCTTGTCGTCCTTTTCCTCAATATTGTCACTCATACTGTCAAATCCGATATACTGGTTGAAAGTATTGTTATCTGTATCCTTAAGCTTGAACTGAAAATATTCCGGATTTACCAGCGCTGAGCTTACAGTCATTTCATTTATTGTTCTTATCTCCTGTGAGAAAAAATCATCAGGCTGGTCAACCTGGTTCCTTATCTCCTGGTACAAGCGCAATATATCCTTTGTACGATTAAGATCGCCGTTACTTGTATCCGGGTCGATTATTACCGGAATAACAGTATCAAAATTATTCCCGATCTTAACACCCGATGCAAAAAGCATCGTTAATGCTTTCAATACTCTTGATCCTGTCCCGCCGATAGCGAAAATATATAGTTTTCTTGCCATGATTCCCTGAATTAAAATGGTAAATGGACATGAATTTTACTGAACTGCTTCATCAGCAGGCTATAAATGCAACTGAGGATAAGTGCAAGCAGGCTGTTTGTAAGTACATATTTTACAGGCAGCGATCCGGCATATTCTGCATAACCGGTACTTGTATCGGCAAGTAAATCATTCAATGTCTGATTGCCTGAACCGAATATTTCAGAATTTGCTATTCCGTTTGTAACAAGCGCCACGATGAGTACCATCACTGCTGTCCAGATCAGCCAGTGCCATATTTTACTGTAAGGATATTTCCAGAGAAAATAGAAAAGGATCCATCCGGTCAGAGGTATCAGCAGAAATGCCAGTCCCATCCTTGTATAACCTCCGTTATCATAAAGATGCTGAAAGATCTCGTGGTATGACTCGTGATATATGTTAAATATACCATCATAGATTGAACCAAAGAATTTGCCCATATTATTTTAATTTGATATTCTTATCCTGAACACAGCAGGGTACCGGCCTGCCTGCTTATTATTCTCAAACGCGTATGCTTCGCTTATCGCATCAGTAAGTGAACTGAATCCATACGTATGATTGCTGTCAATTAAATCTTCAGTATCAGTATCAGTTTCCATAATCCATTCAGGTATTGAATTTTTCAATACAAGCTCCAGTTCCCCAAGAGGATTTTTATCTGTTGAAAGCGTGATCAGATGAGTTCCTTCAATACCCGGTATTTTTTTTGATATTTTTTCAACTTCACTCACACTGAAGTTTGAAGAAAGACACTCATAATTATTAACTGATGCATAATAGTTATCAGAAAATGGAAGTGAGCTGAAATCAGCTGCTATTGTGAACTGGAATTTTCCTTTGAGAGGCACAGCATCATTCAGATGTAAATTGTCTTTAAAATCAAGCTTAAAACTTCCTATACGTTTTACGGAAGGGGCTACCTGATAAGGGATATTTCTTTCCTCATTAACAAAGAAACGGGCAATTTCGAATTCAGTTTCAATCTTGCTTCCAATGCTATTTTCGGTAAGCAGTTCATTCAGGAACTCCGTCCTGCCAAAGAATATTATATAGAAAGGCCTGTATTCATCTGATATTTTGACTGATCCACGTTTAGATGCATAAAAATAGTCACCATCAAATTTTGATAATGCCTTAATTATAAGGGTCTGTATATCTTCTTTATCAAGTCTGTTACGGAAAGCCTGCTGGGTTTTATGTATCTCGATATTCAATGATGTAAGCGGATCCTTTTCAGCTCCCACATCATATATACAGTCTGAGACAAGGACAGAAACCTGGTTCCCCTTTGCAGAATCGAGAGAGATCCTGAACATCTCATTCAGATCACTGTATCTCACATCACCTTTATTGAATGAGACCGGGTCAAGATTATTCTTAAGGGTTTCCGGATCATTTCCAACATAGTTTATTCTGATATCTGATTTTTTTGACTGGTCGGATTTCCCGTTTATGAAGTAGAAGCTCTTTGATGCTTTATCAAATTCGGGAAGGTAGGCAAGGCCCACAAGTGAATTCTTGAACTCATTGGCCCTGTTTACATAACCAAACATACTGCCTGAGTTCTCTATGAAGAATATTACTTTTTCAAGAGCCGGAGCTTCTTCTTTATCAACTACTTCTGCCTCCTTCTGAACAGTTCCGGGTTTTGCGGAACCTGCAGGATTTCTGGCACTGCGGCTGTTACATCCCGAAATTATTAAAAAGGCGATAAGAACTGAGATAAGACAGGAAGTGACACGCGGTATCATAAGAGCTGAATTTTTAAATATAATCAATAACACAGGCAAATTTACTACGGGAACAATATCAATAACAACGTCAATTTCGGATAATTAGTTTAATTTCCTTATAAAAAGCTTGCCTGAGAATTTATCTGTACTTTCTTGCTGTTTCGATCATTATCCTTAAATTTTCAGGTGGTGTTTCCGGAGGTATCGCACAACCTGCATTCAATATAAAACGGTTTGAATCCTTATACAGCTCAAGCAATTCAAGAGTTTTCTCCTTTACAAGATCCGGTGTTCCCAATGCCAGAACATTAGCCGGATCGATGTTCCCGATAAAAGTTGTATTATCATTGAAATACCTGAATATCGATGAAATATCCGTTTTATAATCAAGCTCAATTGCATCAGCTCCGGTCAACAGCATTGATTTAAGGATATCGTCTGTTTTTCCGCAGATATGTAAGGTATATGCCATTCCCCCTTCATGAGCCTTTTCAGCTATAATTTTTTCGGAAGGCAGGGCATATTTCCTGTACAAGGCAGCAGATATCATTTCAGGACCTGCCGGACTATCGCCATTTGAAACCATATGGCAGCCGGTCTGCGACATCAGCTTAATGAACTGAGATGTAACATCAGTGCAGTAATCAAGCAGTTCAAATATTTGTTCCTCCTTCCCCATCATCAGATCGACCATCCAGTTCTGGACACCCCTCATCATGCTTGCAAGCGAAAATGGTGCCTGATCACAATTCCCCCTGATATAAATTTCGTTTTCGAACTTATCACTTAACTTCCTGACTGCTTCAAGCCAGATATTAATATACTTATAATCTTCAACCCTTACCGGTTTCAGATGCTGTACATCTTCCAGGCTCATAAGATTTCCGCTATGAGTTCTTGCCGGATCATTTACCGGAAAATCAACAGGGACACCCACGGCGCCGGCTAGTGTCACTGTATCAATATCAACTACTATCCCGTCATACTGATATTTCTCAACAGCCGAAATAAAACAATCAGCGATCACTGCAGGGCTGTTGCGGTACTGTTCCATAGTAACACCATGCTCCCTGGCAGCCATCATGAAATTATGCAGCATCACAGGCACCCTGTCGGGCTTTCTGCCTTTCAGGGCAGAATCAATTCTTTCAAATCCGTTCATTTCAGAAAAATCATACATCACAGATACTTACAGCCTGACGAAGTGATTCCAGCTTATCTGTTCTGGTCGGAACAAACTCCTGGGCTACATATCCCTTAAACCCAGTTCCGACAATTGCTTTCATTATAGCAGGATAATATAGCTCCTGGCTCTCATCCGGTTCATTACGTCCGGGGACACCACCTGTGTGATAGTGGGCAATATACTGATGATTCTCCCTGATTGTCCTGATGACATCGCCTTCCATCAACTGCATGTGGTAAATATCATAAAGAAGCCTGAGATTTTCAGAACCTGCCCTCTTAACAAGCTCAACTCCCCAGCATGTATGATCACAGATATAATCCTTATGATCAACCTTGCTGTTCAGAAGCTCCATAACAAGCATCACATTATGCTTTTCGGCAATCCCGAGTACCTGTTTCAGGCCTTCAACACAATTTTTAAGTCCCGTTTCATCATCCATCCCGTTACGGTTTCCGCTGAGAAGGATCAGATTCCTGTATCCTGCCTTTGCAACAAGAGGGATCATTCCGGAATAGTTTTTTACGAGTGTTGAATGGTACTGCTTGTCATTCCAGCCTCTGGCAATATCAATTTCAGCACCGTTGCACATCGATGAATCAAGTCCGTATTTCTTAAGAACAGGCCATCCGTCAGGTCCTACGAGATCCACGGCTTTTAATCCTATCTCCTTTGCTTTCATACAAAACTCTTCAAAAGGGATCGAAGAATAACACCAGCGGCATGCCGAATGATTAATGTTGCCCTTTAGCTCTGCACCTGGAGAGCTTGTTGAAAATAAAGCATTTGTTTCCATATTCTTTGTTGTAAATGCGACTAAGGTTGTTGCAGCCAGTTTCTTTACAAAACTGCGCCTCGATCTGATACTTTCTTTATTGCTCATGACATTATGATTGGTTATAAAAATAAACAAAACTTCATCAACCCGGAAATTTTAGTAATCTTTACCTTTCCTTTGTGAATCCTTCGTGTCCCTTTGTGATAACCTTAGTGCTCTTTGTGTTTAAAAAAACTATTTTTGTTTAACCACAAAGGCGCTCTAAGGATTTCACAAAGGATTCACAAAGGATTAGAATAAATTGTATGATTCTAAATATTTATTTGAATGGTTAAAAAAGTTGTTGTTGCAGGTTTCGGATTCATGGGGATGACTCACACTCTGAACATTCTTGGTAATAAAGATCTTGAACTGGCTGCTGTTGTTGATGCCAGACCCGATCTTATTGAAGGCAAGCTGAACTCAGAAACGGGAAACATTTCAACGGGAAAGATCTCGGGGAAAGACATTGAAGGTATAAGGAAATATTCAGATCTTGATACCTGCCTTCATTCTGAAGATGCAGATGCTGTTATTATCTGTACCCACACGCATCTCCATTATGAAATGACAAAGCTGGCATTAAATCATAATAAACATGTTTTCGTTGAGAAGCCATTTTGTCTTGATCCGGAGCAGGGTGAGGAACTTATATTTCTTGCAAGGCAAAAGGGCCTGATACTGATGGTGGGGCATGTTGTCAGGTTCATGGAGCCCTACAGGAAGCTCAGGCAATGGATTGAGTCAAAGGAATTCGGTGAGATAAAATTCCTGTCTCTCACCCGTATGTCGGGGATCCCGGCCTGGGGTGATTGGAATGATAAAAATACTACCTGCAAATCAGGGGGAGCGCTCTTCGACCTGGTGATCCATGATATAGATTTTACAGGCTGGGTGCTTGGAATTCCGGATGAGATAACTGCCGGATACCTTCCGGGGAAGCTCAGCAATCATGACTATGTTTCGGCAATGTGGACTTACAAAGACAAGGGCATCCTCGTAAAGATCGAGGGTGGAAATATTTTCCATTCAACATTTCCTTTCCAGGCAGGATATATTGCAGGATTTGAAAATGCAACTATCAGCTATACAACTTTAAAAAGCGATGTAATCGGGATCTCGGATAATATAAAGATGAAAGAGGTTCCTGCCGGAGATATCGGCGCAGGTTATTACAATGAGATTGAGTATTTTGCCGGATGTCTTAGGAATAATTCCGGACCATCGGAATGTACTCCGGAATCTTCCCTCCTGTCAGTCAGATTATGTTATGAACATCTAAAAAAATAATTATCATGCAAAAAGATTTAGCTATCAACGGCGGCCCGAAAACAATAAATAAGGAGTTCCCCTGGCCAATTTATGATGAATCTGATATAAATGCAGTTGCGGAGGTAGTACGCAGCGGGAAATGGGGTAATCCCGATTGTGCAGATCTTGTTAAGAATTTTGAAGATGAATTTGCATCATTCTGCGGGACAAAATATGCCCTTTCATGCGTTAACGGATCAGTAGCCCTCCGCCTGGCGCTGATAGCATGCAATGTCAGACCCGGTGATGAAGTAATAATACCGCCCTATACCTTCATAGCAACCTCAACAATTGTCCTGGAAGCCAACTGCGTGCCGGTGTTCGTCGATATCGATCCCGACACCTACAATCTGGATCCTTCAAAAATTGAGGCTGCGATAACAAACAGGACAAAAGCAATTATTCCTGTTCATTTTGCCGGACAGGCATGTGATATGGACGGGATAATGGCAATTGCAGAAAAATATAACCTGAAGGTCATAGAAGACGCATGCCACGGGCATGGTGCAGAATATAAAGGGAAAAAACTTGGGAGTATCGGTGATGCCGGATGTTTCAGCTTTCAGTCCTCAAAGAACCTTACCTGCGGAGAGGGTGGCATGGTCATCACCAACGATGAGGATTTATATGATATGATGAATTCCCTCCGTAATGTGGGAAGGGTTAAAGGAGGGCAATGGTATGAGCATCACTACCTGGGCTGTAACTACCGGATTACCCAGTTACAGGT